>NZ_BCBG01000019.1:0-89360 GCF_001320485.1 Pseudomonas sp. NBRC 111130 | reverse complement strand
GATGACCTTGTCGCCACGCAGCTTGTTGTAACCCTGGCCTTTCTCGGCGCCGCCTTCATCGCTGATGGCGTCGGTGCCGTACAGGGCATCGTACAGCGAACCCCAACGGGCGTTGGCTGCGTTCAGGGCGAAGCGGGCGTTCATCACCGGAACCACCAACTGCGGGCCGGCCATGTGAGCGATCTCTTCGTCCACGTTCTGGGTGGTGGCCTGGAAATCGTCGGCTTGTGGCAGCAGGTAGCCGATTTCCTGGAGGAATGCTTTGTAGGCTACGGCGTCGTGCGCCTGGCCTTGGCGTGCCTGGTGCCAGGCGTCGATCTTGGCTTGCAGCTCGTCGCGCTTGGCGAGCAGGGCTTTGTTCTTTGGAGCGAGGTCATTGATGATCTTCTCTGCACCGGCCCAGAACTGCTCGGCGACGATGCCGGTCCCCGGAATGGCTTCGTTGTTGACGAAGTCGTACAGGACCTTGGCGACCTGAAGGCCACCGACTTGAACGTATCCAGTCATTGCTTGCCTCACTCTGCTCAGCTATTTCGCTCTTCTGTATTATGCCTGTAGCGCTTCTCTAAACACGTTCCAGTGCTTGCCCTCGTCGAATGGCACGAGCGCGGCTGGGTGCGGCCTGCCAGACGGGCTGGCAGGCAGTGTGCGTATTTTCACAGGCGCCTTGGCAGACATCCAAACGACGTTTTGTAGTCCGCGCCACGGGATACTACATGATGCAGTAGACGAGGCAAAATCAGACTAAAAGCGCCGTTATGCGACCAGTTGGTCGCGTATGGTCACGCTGGGAGAACGTATGTTCGCAAAAAACGGGTGGATTGTTCCAGATAAATCTTGAAACAGTACACGATTTGTTATCCGGATTGCCCTGCGGCAGGTTGCCGCGCCTTGCCTATACTGAGTCGATCCCCCGTATTTACGCCGCCTCGGGCGGCCCGACACCGAGGAAGGGCCTGTGGATCATCTTGTACTCACCGTGATTGCCCCGGACAAGGCCGGCCAGGTCGAGCGCATTGCCCAGTGCATCGCCGATCATAATGGCAACTGGCTGGAGAGCCGCATGTCGCGGATGGCCGGACAGTTTGCCGGGATCCTGCGGGTGGCGGTGCCAGCGGAAAACTACGACGAACTGGTCAAGTCGCTGCAGGCGCTGGGGCAATACGATATTCGCGTGCTCATCGCCGAGAGCGGCATCGAACCGTCCTGCACCTGGAAACCGATTGCCATGGAGCTGGTGGGCAATGACCGCCCGGGTATCGTGCGCGATATCACCCGCCTGCTGGCGGACCAGGGGGTGAACCTGGAGCGCTTCACCACCGAAGTGCGGCCGGCGCCGATGAGCAGTGAGCCGCTGTTCCATGCCGATGCGCTACTGGCGCTGCCATTGACCTTGTCGCTGGATGACCTGCAACAGAAGCTGGAGAGCCTGGCGGATGACTTGATGGTGGAGTTGAAGTTGCGGCCGGAGGACTGATCGGGTTATCCCGATTTGACGGGGACTGCCCTGTGGATAAGCTGGGGGCGCCCCTCGCCAGCCCAGGAACGGCAAGCCTTCCCGAGTTTTGAGCAAAAAACGTACAGAAATCAGCAGCTTGTGCACAAAGCACGGGGACGAGGGTGTGGATAACCTTTGGAGATGTTTCTGCAGGCCACGAATCACGTGGCCTGCACGGTTTTGATCGTTTTTTGATCAGGCGCGCTTGCGCAGGGTCAGCCAGGCATCGACGCTGTAGATTGCCAAGCCCGCCCAGATGAAGATAAACGCGATCAAGCTGCTCGAGGACAGCTGCTCATCGAACAGCAGCACTGCCTGCAGCAGCACCAGGGTCGGCGCGAGGTACTGCAGGAAGCCCAGGGTGGTATAAGGCAGGTGCCGCGCTGCTGCGTTGAAGCACACCAGCGGCACCAGCGTCACCGGCCCCGCTGCCATCAGCCACAGGGCCTCGCTGCTGGTGTAGAAGTCAGCTTGTGCGCTCATTGCCGTCGGATGCAGCAGCAACCAGCCCAGCGCCAGCGGCACCAGCATCCAGGTTTCCACCACCAGGCCGGGCAACGCCGCTACCGGTGCCTGTTTGCGAATCAGGCCGTAGAAGCCAAAGCTCAGCGCCAGCGCCAGCGACACCCACGGCAGGCTGCCCACTTGCCATACCTGCTGGGCAACGCCCACCGCCGCCATGGCCACTGCCAGCCATTGCAGGCGGCGCAAGCGCTCGCCGAGCAGCAGCATGCCCAGCAGCACGTTGATCAGGGGGTTGATGTAGTAGCCCAGGCTGGCCTCGAGCATGCGGCCGTTGTTCACCGACCAGACATAGGTCAGCCAGTTGGCGGCGATCAGCGTACCGCTCAGTGCCAGAATTGCCAGCCGGCGCGGGTTTTCACGCAGTTCACGCCACCAGCCGGGGTGCTTCCACACCAGCAGCAACATTGAGCCGAACAGGGCCGACCAGAGCACCCGGTGGACGATGATCTCGACCGCCGGAACGCTCTGGATAGCTTTGAAGTACAGCGGGAACAAGCCCCAGATGATGTAGGCACCAAGGCCCAGGAGGTACCCGCGGCGCGGGTTTGCAGCTTGCATGGAGAGTCCTTGCTCAGTAAAGCGACGCCTATTGTAGACAGAGGCGCGCTTGCTTCTAGAACAATTTCAGCGGTTGTTCATCCAGCGCTGCCAGTTGCTCGCGCAAGGCGAGGATCTGGTCACCCCAGTAACGCGGCTGGCCGAACCACGGGAAGCTCGGCGGGAACGCCGGGTCGTCCCAGCGCCGCGCCAGCCAGGCGCTGTAATGGAGTTGGCGCAGGGCGCGCAGCGGTTCGATCAGGGCCAGTTCACGTGGGTCGAAATCGTGGAACTCGTTGTAGCCATCCACCAGTTCGGCCAGTTGCCCCAGGCGTTCCTCGCGGCTGCCAGCGAGCATCATCCACAGGTCCTGCACCGCAGGGCCCATGCGGCAGTCATCGAGGTCGACGACGTGATACACCTCGTCGCGGTGCATCAGGTTGCCGGGGTGCAGGTCGCCATGCAGGCGGATGACCTGATGCGGGGTGCGGGCATAGACATCCTCGACACGCTTGAGCAGATCCCGGGCCACGGACTCGAAAGCCGGCAGCAAGTCCCTGGGGACGAAACCACCGTCGAGCAGGGTGTTCAGCGAGGCATGGCCGAAGTTGTCCACAGTCAGCGCTTCGCGGTGTGCGAACGGGCGCGCAGCCCCTACCGCGTGCAGGCGGCCAAGCAGTTGGCCGAGGCGGTAGAGCTGGTCGAGGTTGCCGGGTTCCGGTGCATGGCCGCCTCGGCGCGGGAATAGGGTGAAGCGAAAGCCTTTGTGCTCGAACAGGGTCTGGCCGTGGTGTTGCAACGGCGCGACCACGGGCACTTCGCAGTCGGCCAGTTCGGCGGTGAACTGGTGCTCTTCGAGGATCGCCGCATCGCTCCAGCGCCCCGGTCGGTAGAACTTGGCGATCAACGGCTGCGAATCTTCGATGCCCACCTGATAGACGCGGTTCTCGTAGCTGTTCAGCGCCAGGACCCTGGCATCGCTGAGAAAGCCCAGGCTTTCCACGGCGTCCAGGACCAGGTCGGGGGTGAGGGTATCGAAGGGGTGAGACATGCGGGCTCCGGGGGTGGGCGGCGTGTTGGCATGTTAACTCATTCCATGGCTTTCCCTCAGATTGCCTGTTCTGGCCCTTTCGCGGGTGAACCTGCTCCCACAGGATATGTACAACACCTGAACAGGGTGCAGTACCTGTAGGAGCGGGTTCACCCGCGAAGAAGAGGCCGGCACAGGTTAAACCGGTACCCCGAGCAATACATAGGAAGGATGGAACTGCACCTTCACTTTGCTCCCTGCTTTGATCGACTGCTCAACCAACCAACCTGCCTCGGCAAATGCACACAACGTCTGCCCATTGCCCAGCGCCAACCGCACCTCGCTGTCCCCTTGCGCATCCGCCAGCACCGCTTCGACGGTGGCGTTCAGCACATTGCTACCCGCATCCGCCTCATCCCCTGCTGCCAGCAACTGCACCCACCCGGCCTTGAGCAGCGCCACCACCGTGGTCCCCAATGTCAGCTCCAGCCGCGCCGTGCTGTCAGGGGTAATCAGCGCATCGATCTCCAGCCCGCCGCCCAATGCCAGGCTCACCCGATCATGCCGGCCCTCCCTGCGCAGCCCGCTGACCTGCCCCTGCAGCTGGTTGCGTGCGCTGGTGCGCAACATCAGGCGCCCGAGCAGGTCCAGGTCGCTGGACTCTTCGGCGGCGTCGAGAATCTGTGCCTGCAGTGCCTGCACCTTCTGATACAGGCGCAGGACCCGCTCGCCTTCCATGGACAGCCTTGCGCCGCCGCCGCCTCGGCCACCCGTGCTGCGCTCGACCAAGGGCTTGCTGGCCAGGTTGTTGAGTTCATCGATCGCATCCCAGGCAGCCTTGTAGCTGATGCCGGCAGCCTTGGCCGCGCGGGTGATCGAGCCTTGTTCGGCGATGTGCTGGAGCAGGTTGATGCGCTGCGGACGGCGCGCAATATGCTGGGTGAGCAGGGCGGGCAGGGACATGGGGCGGCCTATCGGGTGATGACCCGTCAAGCTTGCCCCGGTTTTGCCGTGCGTGCCAGGCAATACACATCGATCCTGCGCGCACCTGCCTGGTGCAACAGCTGCGCAATGGCCTGCGCGGTGGCCCCGGTGGTCATCACATCATCGATCACGGCAACGTGGCGGCCCTTGAGTGCTGCCTCGCTGGACAGCGCGAACGCCTGGCGCAAATTACGCCGGCGAGCACGGGCGTCCAGGCTCTGCTGTGCCGGTGTTTCACGCGTGCGCAGCAACAAACGTTCATCACATTCGATCACCAGTGCCTTGGACAGCCAGCGCCCGAGCATGCCGGCCTGGTTGAAGCCGCGCTCGCGCAGTCGGCGCCGGGCCAGCGGTACTGGCAACAACAGGTCTGGCCTGGGCAGGCCTTCCTGATAGCGATGGTGCATGTGCAAGCCCAGCAGTTCGGCCATCAGGCGCCCCAGCGGCCATTGGCTGTTGTGCTTGAAGCGGCTGATCAGCGTGTCCAGCGGGAACCCGTAGTGCCAGGGCGCCATGGCCTGGTGAAAAGCTGGCGGGCGGCGACTGCACTGGGCGCAGGTCAGGCCGGCCATCGGCAATGGCAGGGCACAGCGCAGGCAATACTCGTCGAGCCAGGGCAGTTCCTGCTCGCAGGCGGCGCACAAGGGGTAATGCTGTTCGGCAGGTTCGCCGCATAGCAGACAGATATGGTTAATATTTGTACAGTTGTAAACCAGTGCTTTTAACCAAGGTTGACAGTTCATAGGCCATCCATGAGTATGCGAGCTATCCGTGATGCGCTGGCGGGCACTTGTACCTCGGCGCCAGTTACAGCCTAAACAAGGAAACGCCGATGAGCGCCAGCACAACTGCAACAACACGTCACGATTGGTCCCTGCCTGAAGTCAAGGCGCTGTTCCAGCAGCCATTCAATGACCTGCTGTTCCAGGCGCAAACCGTGCACCGCGCGCATTTCGACCCCAACCGCGTACAGGTTTCGACGCTGCTGTCGATTAAGACCGGCGCCTGTCCGGAGGATTGCAAATATTGTCCGCAGTCCGGCCACTACAACACCGGGCTGGAAAAACAAAAGCTGATGGAAGTGCAGAAGGTGCTCGAGGAAGCGGCTCGCGCCAAAGCCATCGGCTCCACCCGCTTCTGCATGGGCGCGGCCTGGAAGCACCCGTCGGCCAAAGACATGCCCTACGTGCTGGAGATGGTCAAAGGCGTGAAGGCCATGGGCCTGGAAACCTGCATGACCCTCGGCAAGCTCGACCAGGATCAGACCCTGGCCCTGGCCCAGGCCGGCCTGGACTACTACAACCACAACCTCGACACCTCGCCTGAGTTCTACGGCAGTATCATCACTACCCGTACCTACAGCGAGCGCCTGCAGACCCTGGCCTACGTGCGCGATGCCGGGATGAAGATCTGCTCTGGCGGCATCCTCGGTATGGGCGAGTCGCTGGACGACCGCGCCGGCCTGCTGATCCAGCTGGCCAACCTGCCCGAGCACCCGGAATCGGTGCCGATCAATATGCTGGTAAAGGTCGCCGGTACCCCGCTGGCCGATGAAGAGGACGTAGACCCGTTCGACTTCATCCGCATGCTGGCAGTGGCTCGGATTCTCATGCCGAAGTCGCACGTGCGCCTGTCCGCCGGCCGCGAGCAGATGAACGAGCAGATGCAGGCCCTGGCCTTCATGGCGGGCGCCAACTCGATCTTCTACGGCGAGAAATTGCTGACCACCGCCAACCCGCAGGCCGACAAGGACATGCAGCTGTTCGCTCGCCTGGGTATCCAGCCTGAAGCCCGCGAAGAGCATGCCGACGAAGTGCACCAGGCGGCCATCGAGCAGGCCTTGGTCGAGCAACGCAGCAGTGAGCTGTTCTACGACGCCGCGTCTGCCTGAGATGGCTTTCGACCTGGCGGCGCGCCTGGCCGAACGGCGTGCCGCAGACCTGTATCGGCAGCGGCCATTGCTGGAAAGCCCGCAGGGGCCGCAAGTGGTGGTCGACGGCCAACGCCTGCTGGCCTTCTGCAGCAATGACTACCTGGGGCTGGCCAACCACCCTGAAGTAATCGCCGCCTGGCAAGCTGGCGCCGAGCGCTGGGGTGTCGGCGGTGGCGCCTCGCACCTGGTGATCGGCCATAGTTCGCCGCACCATGCTGTCGAAGAGGCGCTGGCCGAACTGACCGGTCGCCCACGGGCGCTGCTGTTCTCTACGGGCTACATGGCCAACCTGGGCGCCATCACCGCGCTGGTGGGGCAGGGCGACAGCGTATTGCAGGACCGCCTGAACCACGCGTCGCTGCTCGACGGTGGATTGCTCAGTGGCGCCCGGTTCAGCCGCTACCTGCACAACGACGCTGCCAGCCTGGCCAATCGCCTGGCCAGGGCAACTGGAAACACGTTGGTGGTCACCGACGGTGTTTTCAGCATGGATGGCGACCTCGCCGATCTGCCGGCCCTGGCCACTGTGGCCCGCGCCCACGGCGCCTGGCTGATGGTCGACGACGCCCATGGCCTGGGTACGTTGGGTGAGCAGGGCGGCGGAATCGTCGAGCACTTCGGTCTAGGCATCGATGACGTACCTGTGCTGATCGGCACGCTGGGCAAGGCCTGCGGCACGGCTGGCGCTTTCGTCGCAGGCAGTGAAGAGCTGATCGAAGCCTTGGTGCAGTTCGCCCGGCCCTACATCTACACCACCAGTCAGCCGCCAGCGCTGGCCTGCGCCACGCTCAAGAGCCTGGAACTGCTGCGCCGTGAAACCTGGCGCCGCGAGCACCTGGCTGCGCTGATCCGCCAGTTCCGCCAGGGGGCTTCGCAAATCGGCCTGCAATTGGTGGACAGCCCGACGCCGATCCAGCCGATCCTGATCGGTGACAGTGCCCAGGCTCTCAAGCTGTCGCGCATGCTGCGTGACCGCGGCCTGCTGGTGACCGCCATTCGCCCGCCAACGGTGCCTGCTGGCAGCGCCCGCCTGCGCGTTACCCTGAGCGCGGCGCACAGCGAGGCGCAGGTGCAGCTATTGTTGAATGCATTGGCCGAGTGTTATCCACAGCTGGAGGCCGCCGATGCGTAACCGTTTGATCCTTTTACCCGGTTGGGGGCTGGGCACTGCTGCCCTCGAGCCGCTCGCCGCCAGCCTGCGGGCCCAGGACGCACGCCTGCAGGTCGAATTGATGCCCCTGCCGGAACTGCCTGATGCCGACGTGCAAGCCTGGGTGGACTACCTTGATCGCAAGGTGCCCAGCGACACCTGGCTGGGTGGCTGGTCGCTCGGCGGCATGCTCGCCAGCGAACTGGCGCGCAAGCGTGGCGACCATTGCTGCGGCCTGCTGACGTTGGGCAGCAACCCCAGTTTCGTGGCCCGCGCCGATTGGCCCCATGGCATGGCCGAGGATACCTTCGGCACCTTTCTCGATGGTTGCCGCAGCCACACGTCGGTGACCCTCAAGCGTTTCCGCACCCTGTGCAGCGACGGAGCCTTGCAACCTCGCACGCTGCTGCGCCAACTGGGTGTCGGTGTGCCGGATACCGATCCGCTGTACCTGGCCACCGGCCTTGAAGTGCTGGCCAAACTCGATACCCGTGAGGCCCTGCAGGCCTATGGCGGCCCGCAATTGCACCTGTTCGCCGGCAGCGATGCGCTGGTGCCCGCCGAGGTGGCCAAAGCGCTGAGCGAGCTGCTGCCCGATGTGGAAGTCGGCCTGGTCGAAGACAGTTCCCACGCCTTCCTGCTGGAGTATCCACAGGAGCTGGCGGCGGGCATCAAGAGTTTCCTGCATGAGAGTGGCGATGACTGACCTTTCCCGTCCAACCCTGCCCGGCGCGCTGCCGGACAAGCGCCAGGTGGCCGCCTCGTTCTCTCGGGCGGCAGCCAGCTACGACAGTGTTGCGGCCTTGCAGCGTGCGGTGGGCATGAGCTTGCTGGAGCAGTTGCCGGATGACGTGGCACCGACGCGCTGGCTGGACCTTGGCAGTGGCACGGGGCATTTCAGCCGGGTACTGGGCGAGCGTTTTGCCCAGGCCAACGGCGTAGCTGTGGATATTGCCGAAGGCATGTTGTGCCACGCGCGTGGCGAACAGGGCGGGGCGCATTACCATGTGGCCGGCGATGCCGAGCGCCTGCCGCTGCGTGACGCCTGTGTCGACCTGGTGTTCACCAGCCTCGCGGTACAGTGGTGCGGTCAGTTCGCCAGTGTGCTGGATGAGGCTCGGCGAGTATTGCGCCCGGGCGGGGTGCTGGCGTTCAGCAGCCTGTGCGTCGGCACGCTCGATGAATTGCGCGCCAGCTGGCAGGCCGTGGATGGCATGGTGCATGTCAATCGCTTCAGACGGTTTGAAGACTACCAGCGCCTGTGCGCCGCCAGTGGCCTCAG
Organism: Pseudomonas sp. NBRC 111130; assembly: GCF_001320485.1. Lineage (NCBI taxonomy): Bacteria > Pseudomonadati > Pseudomonadota > Gammaproteobacteria > Pseudomonadales > Pseudomonadaceae > Pseudomonas > Pseudomonas sp. NBRC 111130. Next base: position 80,421 of record NZ_BCBG01000019.1, on the reverse strand, counting down.
CGAGGTCAGCTTGCGGCGCCAGGCCCATGTGCTGCACTACCCCGATGTGCGCAGCCTGACCCATGAACTCAAGGCGCTCGGTGCGCACAACCTCAACCCCGGGCGGCCTTCTGGCCTTACCGGCCGAGCACGTATGCAAGGCCTGTTGCAGGCTTACGAAGCGTTTCGCCAGCCTCAGGGGCTGCCCGCCACCTATCAGGTGGTCTATGGTGTGTTGCGCAAGCCACAGGCATGAGAGGAGCAGCATGAGCCAGGCCTATTTCATTGCCGGGACCGATACCGATGTCGGCAAGACCACCATCGCCGCCGGGCTGCTGCATGCGGCCCGCTTGCAGGGGTTGAGCACCTTGGGCGCGAAGCCGGTGGCTTCGGGTTGCTCGATGACGGCCAAAGGCCTGCGCAACAGTGACGCCCAGGCGTTGATCGACGAGAGCTCGATCAAGCTTGCCTACGAGGAGGTCAACCCGTTTGCCTTCGAACCGGCCATTGCGCCGCATGTGGCGGCCCGGGAGGCGAGTGTCGCGCTGGAAGTCACGGTGCTGGCAAAGGCCATGCGCCATGTTCTGGAGCAGGGCGCAGACTTCACGCTGATCGAAGGCGCTGGCGGCTGGCGCGTGCCATTGTCCAACCATGCCAACCTGTCTGACGTGGCGATTGCCCTGAAACTGCCGGTGATTCTGGTGGTTGGGGTGCGCCTGGGCTGCATCAACCACGCACTGCTCAGTGCCGAGGCAATTGCCCGCGACGGGCTGCAACTGGCAGGCTGGGTGGCGAATATCATCGAACCACGGACCTCGCGGTTGGAAGAAAACCTCGCCAGCCTGGCGGAGCGACTACCTGCCCCGTGCCTGGGGCGGGTGCCGAAGCTCAAGCAGGCTACTGCGGATGCGGTGGCAGAGCATTTGCAGCTCGACTTGCTCGAGTGAATGAAGCCGGATATGTCCTTGGCCTATCAAGTGGCACTGAGCCATTAGGGATTTAAACGGGCCTTTTCGCGCCTGGCCTGCTTTAATTGCCCTTGTTCATATCCAGCGTCATTGGAGTTCTGACATGGAAATCACCGGCAGCACCGCGTATTACGCGGGCCTCAATGCCATCTACAACGGCCAGAACCGGGTCGATCAGGCCGCCGGCGAGATCGCCAATGCCTCGGTTGAGCGTGCCGCCACCAGCCAGTCCAGCGACTTTCAGGCCGAGCGCCTGCGTGGGGTCGACCGCAGCCAGCAGATGGACCTGGCAACCAGCACCGTGCAATTGGCCCTGGGCAAGACCGAGGTCGAACTAGGCGCCAAGGTGGCCAAGGCTTCCGACGAAATGCTCGGGCGGTTCATCGATACCTACGCCTGATTTCAGCTTCCCTGCAAAACCCTGTGGGAGCGGGTTTACTCGCGGATGCGCCTGTCCGGACCCCCTGTTGTCCGGCTGGCCCTTTCGAGGGTAAACCCGCTCCCACAGTCGTTTGTGCCTGAGATTTCATGCGATGGCATAAACGCCATCTTTCGCGGCGTAAATGGCACCATAGTCCCTTCTTGACATCGGGCTGTCCTAAACGTAAGTTTCAAACAACTGTTTGACCCAAAGCCGCCAAGAGCTGGTCGGTATCAGCGGTCCCCTACCGAACTCATCACAGAGGTTCATCGCAATGCCTGATTACAAAGCCCCCTTGCGTGATATTCGTTTCGTCCGCGACGAGCTGCTCGGCTACGAGGCGCACTATCAGAGCCTGCCGGGTTGCCAGGACGCAACGCCTGACATGGTCAACGCGATCCTGGAAGAAGGCGCGAAGTTCTGTGAGCAGGTGCTGTCGCCACTGAACCGTATCGGTGATCAGGAAGGCTGCACCTGGAGCGAGTCAGGCGTGAAGACGCCGACCGGTTTCAAGGAAGCCTACCAGCAGTTCGTCGAAGGTGGCTGGCCGAGCCTGGCGCATGACGTCGAACACGGTGGCCAGGGCCTGCCGGAGTCGCTGGGCCTGGCCCTGAGCGAAATGGTCGGGGGTTCGAACTGGTCCTGGGGCATGTATCCAGGCCTGTCCCACGGCGCGATGAACACCATCTCCGCCCACGGCACCGCTGAGCAGCAACACACCTACCTGACCAAGCTGGTGTCCGGCGAGTGGACCGGCACCATGTGCCTGACCGAGCCACACTGCGGTACCGACCTGGGCATGCTGCGCACCAAGGCTGAGCCACAGGCTGATGGCAGCTACAAGGTCTCCGGCACCAAGATCTTCATCTCGGCCGGTGAACACGACATGGCCGACAACATCGTCCACATCGTGCTGGCTCGTCTGCCAGATGCTCCGGCGGGTACCAAAGGCATTTCGCTGTTCATCGTGCCGAAGTTCCTGCCCAACGCCGAAGGCGGCGTGGGTGAGCGCAACGGCGTGAGCTGTGGCTCGATCGAACACAAGATGGGTATCCACGGCAACGCTACCTGCGTGATGAACTTCGACGGTGCCACTGGCTACCTGATCGGCCCGGCCAACAAAGGCCTGAATTGCATGTTCACCTTCATGAACACCGCACGCCTGGGTACCGCGCTGCAAGGTCTGGCGCATGCCGAAGTGGCGTTCCAGGGTGGCCTGAAATACGCCCGTGAGCGCCTGCAGATGCGCTCCCTGACCGGCCCGAAAGCGCCGGACAAGGCCGCTGACCCGATCATCGTCCACCCCGACGTGCGTCGCATGCTGCTGACCATGAAGGCCTTCGCTGAAGGCAACCGTGCGATGGTGTACTTCACTGCCAAGCAGGTGGACATCGTCAAGTACAGCCAGGATGAGGAAGAGCGCAAGAAGGCCGATGCCCTGCTGGCCTTCCTGACCCCGATCGCCAAGGCGTTCATGACCGAAGTCGGCTTCGAGGCCGCCAACCATGGCGTGCAGATCTACGGCGGCCACGGCTTCATCGCCGAGTGGGGCATGGAGCAGAACGTGCGCGACAGCCGCATCTCCATGCTGTACGAGGGCACCACCGGTATCCAGGCCCTTGACCTGCTGGGCCGCAAGGTGCTGATGACCCAGGGCGAAGCGCTCAAGGGCTTCACCAAGATCGTGCACAAGTTCTGCCAGGCGCAGGAAGGTAATGACGCGGTCAAGGAGTTCGTCGGGCCATTGGCTGCGTTGAACAAGGAGTGGGGCGAGCTGACCATGAAAGTGGGCATGGCTGCGATGAAGGACCGCGAGGAAGTCGGCGCCGCGTCGGTGGATTACCTGATGTACTCCGGTTATGCGTGCCTGGCCTACTTCTGGGCTGACATTGCTCGCCTGGCGGCGGAAAAGCTGGCAGCCGGCACCAGCGAAGAAGCCTTCTACACTGCCAAGCTGCAGACTGCGCGCTTCTACTTCCAGCGCATCCTGCCGCGTACCCGTACTCACGTCGCCACCATGCTGTCGGGCGCCAACAACCTGATGGACATGAAAGAAGAAGACTTCTCTCTGGGTTACTAAACTCGGGTGAGTTACCGAAGAGAACGCCGCTCCTGATGAGCGGCGTTTTTTTTGCTTTATTTTATCTTCACGTGTTCGAGCTGGTCTTTAATTTCGCAAATTACAATAGCTGGCGCAGCGCAACTTTCCGACATGCGCAGGCTAATTGTTTGGTGACTTTTGGTTGGGTCGAATTCAGCCAATTTATTAATTTCATCTCTTGTTCACTACAGCTAGCAAATACATTGCCAGATGCTATCTGGTCGCCTTTATAACGTCATACCCCTTGTGTGCTGGGGCTTTCGTCGTTTCTGTGAACGGTTCGTGAATACGATTTGGGGAATTCCACCCACTAATGGGGTTGTTTTACACCGGAACTGAGGAAGTTTGAATTTCAGTATTTCCTGGTATTGCCGACAAAATAAACTGGTCTAAAAAACCATTGAATGTTTCGTGTCGAAATACTTTGTTACAGCTATGGTGGCATTAAGCGCACTTCGTTGCGCGAACCAACAGCCTGAAAAACCTGAGCCGTCGGGAAGTCCATCATGGTCGCCTATCTGAGTAACGTGCGAGTCCCCCGCCTGGCCTGTGCGATAGCGATGACATTCGCCGCCAGCCTTCCTTTTACCAGCGTTCGGGCTGCGGACCCGGCCGGGACCGTTCCGGTCGTCCCGGATGTGCCCAGCCTGCAGTCACTGCGGGGCATGACGCCGCCGGATCCCTCCGGTACCGAAGGTGGCCGCAAAGTCGACCTGATGTCCGATTACGTGATCAATCGCGGGGCGGTAGTGCTTTTGGGCAAGGCGCTGTTCTGGGACATGGCGATCGGCAGTGACGGCGCCACCGCCTGCGCTTCATGCCACTACCACGCCGGTGTCGATCACCGGGTCACCAACCAGATCAACCCTGGCCAGGCCAATACCAATGCCAACGTCGCGTCGATCTTCAACAAGCCGTTCACGGCAGGTGACATTCCAGGTGACGTGCCGAGTTACACCACCCGCTCCGGTGGCAAGGGCGGCCCGAACTACACGTTGAAAAAGGGCGACTTCCCGAGCCACGTACTGGCCAATCCTCTGGACCGTAACTCGGCGATTGTCTATTCGAGCGATGACGTCGTCGGCTCGCAAGGTGTGTTCGATGCCAACTTTGTCAAACCCCGCCAGTCGCGCTTCGACAAGTGCACCCAGCAGCCGGATGGCATTTTCCAGGTGGGTGGCATCAACGTGCGGCGCGCCACCGGGCGCAATGCACCGTCGGTGATCAACGCGGCATTCAACGTGCGCAACTTCTGGGATGGCCGGGCCAACAACGTATTCAACGGCTTCTCGCCGTTCGGTAACCGCGACCCTGACGCTGGGATCTTCGTGACCAAGGATGCCAGTGGCGCCGCGGTGAAGGTACGCCTGGCTCTCAAGGATGCCTCGGCCGCTTCGCAAGCCGTCGGGCCTCCCGGCAGCGCGGTGGAAATGTCTTGTGGTGGGCGTACTTTCGCCGACATTGGCCGGCGCATGCTCGACACCATGATGCTCAAGGGGCAAAAGATTTCGCCCACCGACTCTGTACTCGGCCCCGTCTCCAGTGCCCGTCGGCCAACCTATCGCGAACTGATCAAGAACGCCTTTCAGCCTCGCCTGTGGAACGCCACGCAGCCGGTCTTGCTGGGCAGCGAGCCCTATACCCAGATGGAGGCGAACTTCCCGCTGTTCTTCGGGCTGGCGATCCAGATGTACGAATCCACACTGATCTCTGACCAGGCGCCACTGGATGCCTATCTGCAGGGCGACCACACCGCCATGAATGCCCAGCAGGTGCAAGGCATGAACCTGTTCCTGGGCAAGGGAAAGTGCGTCAGCTGCCATGGTGGTGCGGAGTTGACCAACGCGGGCAGCAGGCTGCTGTTCCAGCCGCATGAGCGCGTCGAGCGCATGGTCATGGCTGACGGCCTGACCACGCTCTATGACAATGGGTTCTACAACACCGGTGTGCGCCCCACCTCCGAGGACCTGGCTCTGGGGGGCTCGGACGCCTGGGGTAATCCTTTGTCCTTCACCCGTGAGTACAACAGCCAACTGCAAGGCGGGAATGTTCCCGACCCACTGGAGGTCGATGTGTGCACCTTCGAAGTGCCACTGAGCGCAGCAGTCCCCTGCGACCCGACGCTCAAGCCCAGTGTCGGTTTCCGCGACGCGGTCGATGGCGCCTTCAAGACCCCGACCCTGCGCAACATCGCCTTGACCGGGCCCTACTTCCACAACGGCAGCCGGGCAACGCTGCAGCAGGTGATGGAATTCTACAACCGCGGCGGTGACCGGCGCGGCGAAGACGCCAGCAACACCAGCGGCTTCGAGCACCCGGCAGTCAACCAGCACAACGGCTCCAATCTCGATCCGGACATGACCCCGCTGAACCTGACGGCGGATGAGATGGATGCACTGGTCAAGTTCATGGAAGTCGGCTTGACCGATCCGCGCGTGGCTTGGGAGCGGGCGCCGTTCGATCATCCGTCCCTTGTCCTGCCGCAGGGTGAGAAGGGCGATGAGAACTCGGTCGGGCAAAAACCGGCCAGCGCCCAGATCACCTCTCGGCAAGCACAAGACGCCGAGTTCCAGCTCAATGCCGTCGGTGCCGCAGGTCGCTCCACTGCGCAGGGGCCGCTGCTGCCATTCAACAACGACCTGTAACGTGGTCGCCCTGTAGGAGCGGCCTTGCCGGTCCGGCGCCCCGGCAAGGCCGCTCCTACAGGGATCGCGGTCGCTTTCAGTTACAAGAAAAGCTCAAGCCCTCCACCCCCGCTGCCGTTAACCCACCGGTGTATTCATCTATTCACGTGTGCTGCCGATGAACTAGAGGCACAATGCTATTATTGATCTGCCGGGTCGGAGATTGCCCTTGTTTCGTCTAAACGCTGTTCGCGCGAGCCATTTCCTGCCTTCGCTGTTTTTGCTGCTGGCCGGGCTCGCGGCGGCTTATGTAAGAGACCTCAGCGTCTTCTTCACATCCCTGTTCAATGTTCTTCCCACCTTGGTCCTGCTGCTGGGTGGCGCCTACTGCGCCGTGTATCGCCGCCAGCGTGAACTGTTCCTGATGGTGACGGTGTACATCGCATATTTCCTGCTCGACACGCAGACCGATTTCTACCGTGACAATGGCCGCGTGCGCGAGGACGCAGCCGTGATCTTCCACCTTGTGTGCCTGTTGCTGCCTGCCCTGTACGGCCTGTTCGGCGCCTGGCAGGAACGCACTCACCTGGCCCAGGACCTGCTGGCCCGCTTCGCCGTGCTGTTCGCCGTCGGCAGCGTGGCCGTGGCATTGGAGCAGAGCTTCCCGCAGGCGCTGCTGGCCTGGTTGGCGGAGATCCGCTGGCCCTCGCTGCATGGCCAGTGGATGAGCCTGATCCAGATGGTCTACCCGGTGTTCCTGGTGGTGTTCATCCTGCTGGTTGTGCAATACCTGCGCGAGCCCCGGCCGTTGCATGCTGCACAGCTGATCGGCCTGGTCGGTATCTTCTGGATGCTGCCCAAGACCTTCATCCTGCCGTTCACCCTGAACATCATGTGCAGCCAGGTGATGCTCATGATTGCCGCTGCGGTATCGCACGAGGCCTACCAGATGGCCTTCCGTGACGAGCTTACCGGGTTGCCGGGGCGCCGTGCGCTGAACGAACGCATGCAACGCCTGGGTCGCAACTACGTGATCGCGATGACCGACGTCGACCACTTCAAGAAATTCAACGACACCCACGGCCACGATGTCGGTGACCAAGTGCTGCGGCTGGTCGCCAGCCGGTTGTCCAAGGTGACCGGTGGGGGCCGCGCCTATCGCTACGGGGGTGAAGAGTTTGCCCTGGTGTTCGCCGGCAAGACGGCAGAAGAGTGCGTGCCGCACGTCGAAGCAGTGCGCGAGATGATCGCCAACTACACCATGCACCTGCGTGACCAGAACAGCCGCCCGCAGGACGATTCCACCGGGCGTCAGCGCCGCAGTGGCAGCGCGGGCGGCACGGTTTCGGTGACCATCAGCATCGGTGTCGCCGAACGGTTGGTCGATCATCGCAACCCGGAGGAAGTGCTCAAGTCCGCCGACCAGGCGCTCTACAGTGCCAAGGGTGCGGGCCGTAACTGCGTCATGGTCTATGGTCAACAATCCCAGCGTGGTGCCGTGCGAATGGCGTGACCGAAATGGACTATACGGTCGCGTGATGACCCTATGTCTCGCAAAAGTTGTTCGGTTACACTGGATTCAACCCCGGGTTGTTTGTTTCAAGAACCCCGTGCCGCGGTCCGTGTGGCCGCCCCGACCCGACCAGCGAGAGGTTGTCATGGCTGACTATAAAGCGCCCCTGCGCGACATGCGCTTCGTACTGAATGAAGTCTTCAATGTGGCCGAGTTGTGGGCGCAGCTGCCCGAACTGGCCGAGGCGGTCGATGCGGACACCGCCATGGCTGTGCTTGAAGAAGCCGGCAAGGTCACCAGCAAGAGCATCGCCCCCCTCAGCCGTGCCGCCGACGAAGAAGGCTGTCACTGGGACAACGGTGCCGTGCGTACCCCAGCCGGTTTCATCGAGGCCTACAACACCTACGCCGAAGGCGGTTGGGTGGGCGTGGGCGGTGACCCGCAGTTCGGCGGCATGGGCATGCCCAAGGCGATCTCGGCCCAGGTCGAGGAAATGGTCAACGCCTCGAGCCTGGCATTCGGCCTGTACCCGATGCTGACCGCCGGCGCCTGCCTGTCGATCAATGCCCACGCCAGTGAGGCGCTGAAGGAAAAGTACCTGCCCAACATGTACGCCGGTGTCTGGGCAGGCTCCATGTGCCTGACCGAACCGCATGCCGGTACCGACCTGGGCATCATCCGCACCAAGGCCGAGCCCCAGGCCGACGGTAGCTACAAGGTCAGCGGCACCAAGATCTTCATCACCGGCGGCGAGCATGACCTGACCGAGAACATCATCCACCTGGTGCTGGCCAAGCTGCCGGATGCACCGGCGGGGCCCAAAGGCATCTCGCTGTTCCTGGTGCCGAAGTTCCTGGTCAACGAAGACGGCAGCCTCGGCGCGCACAACCCGGCCACCTGTGGCTCGATCGAGCACAAGATGGGCATCCAGGCCTCGGCGACCTGCGTGATGAACTTCGACGAGGCGGTCGGCTACATCGTCGGCGAGCCGAACAAGGGCTTGGCGGCGATGTTCACCATGATGAACTACGAGCGCCTGGGCGTGGGTATCCAAGGCCTGGCGTCGGCCGAGCGTTCCTACCAGAACGCCGTGGAATACGCCCGTGATCGCCTGCAGAGCCGTGCCCCGACCGGGCCGCAAGCCAAGGACAAGGCCGCCGACCCGATCATCGTCCACCCCGATGTGCGGCGCATGCTGCTGACCATGAAGGCGTTGATCGAGGGCGGTCGTGCCTTCTCCACCTACGTGGCGATGCAGCTCGACAGCGCCAAGTACAGCCAGGACCCGGCAACGCGCAAACGCAGCGAAGAGCTGGTGGCCCTGCTGACCCCGGTGGCCAAGGCCTTCCTCACCGACCTTGGCCTCGAGTGCACGGTGCATGGCCAGCAGGTATTCGGTGGCCATGGCTACATTCGCGAGTGGGGCCAGGAGCAACTGGTGCGCGATGTGCGTATCACCCAGATTTACGAAGGCACCAACGGTATCCAGGCACTGGACCTCATGGGGCGCAAGGTGGTGGCCAGCGGTGGGGCCTACTACACGCTGTTCTCTGACGAGATTCGCCAGTTCATTGCCAGCGCGGATGGCCAGCTGGACGAGTTTACCCAGCCGCTGGGCGCCTGCCTGGATCAGCTCGATGGGCTGACCGAATGGGTACTGGAGCAGGCCAAGGGCAACCCGAATGAAATCGGTGCCGCGTCGGTCGAGTACCTGCATGCCTTTGGTTATGTGGCCTATGCCTACATGTGGGCGCTGATGGCCCGGGCGGCCAAGGCGGCTGAGGGCGACGAGGCGTTCTATTCGGCCAAGCTGGGCACGGCGCGGTTCTACTTCGCACGACTGCTGCCGCGGGTGGGCTCGCTGGTGGCTTCGGTGAAGGCTGGCAGCGAGTCGTTGTACCTGCTGGATGCCGAGCAGTTCTGATTGGCTGATATGTTTGTGAAAGACTACTTCTTGTAAGCCTTTTCCTACATAACGTGGTGACTTTTCGCCACTGGTGCCAGATTGGATCCACGGTTAATCTTTGTACATGGACGTTGCGCAGGAAGCGCAAAGGACAGAACAGGGACAACGAAGGATTTCCTGCCAGGATGGCGGGGCGATACGGATGTCACAGGGAAACAGTCTAGAGAACCCCGCTTCGGCGGGGTTTTCTTCGTCCGCATGTTTTCAGCCAAGCACATCCAGCGGCGGGGCGCCCAGCTGTCGGGCATCGGTCTCCTCTTCCAGCAGCGTGCGCAGCAGCTCCACCGAGGCCTGCTGGCGCTGGGCATCACGAAACACCAAGCCGACCTTGAGCGGCACGCGTGGCTCGCTGAGTGGTTTCCATAGCAAGCCCTGATCATCTTCGGCAGCATCCTTGGCCCGCCCTGGCAAAATGGTCGCCAGCGAGGTGTGCGCCAGGCTGTCGAGAATCCCGGCCATGTTGTTCATTTCGGCTTGCACCTGCGGTCGGCGGCCCTGTGCGGCCAGTTGTTCCTTCCAGATCTGGCGGATCTGGAATTCCTCACCGAGCATCAGCATGGGCAGTTCGGCGGCCTGCTTGATCGAGACTTTCTTGAAGTCCTTCAAAGGGTGGGTGTCCGGGATGACCACTTGCAACTCATCTTCGTACAGCAGCGAACCGTGCAACCCAGGCTGGCGCGGTGGCAGGTAGCTGATGCCAATGTCGAGGTTGCCATTGAGCAGCCGCCGTTCGATCTCCAGCCCTGACAGCTCATAGATTTGCACCACCAGATGCGGCTGTGCCTTGCGCACACGCTCCAGCAGCTGTGGCACCAGGCTTGGCCGCACGGTCTGCAGCACACCGATGGCCAAGGTGCGCAAGGACTGGCCCTTGAAGTTGCGCATGGCCTCATGGGCCCGCTGCAGGCCATCCAGTAGCGGCAGGGCATGGTTGTACAGGGTGTGCGCGGCCAGGGTCGGCAGCAGGCGTTTGTTGCTGCGTTCGAACAGGCTGAGATCGAGGCTGTGCTCAAGCTGGCGAATCTGCTGTGACAGTGCCGGTTGCGACAGCGACAGGCGTTCGGCGGCGCGGCCGACATGGCCCTCTTCATACACCGCGACGAAATAACGCAGTTGGCGAAAATCCATAAGTATCACTTATCGAAAAAGCTGGGAAAACGAAATGGCCGCAGGCACCGCTGAAGCCTAGTCTATCGCTGTATTCCAATGGCTTACAGCGATCGCTGAGCGCATTGTTACCGCATTTGAAAAACACTTTTGATAGGCAAGGCAAAATTATCCAGCGTCGGCAACACGACCGGATCCCTGGCCGCCTCTTTCATGATTGGGTGGAGCCCCGATGAACCTGTTCAACCTGCGCCGTTCGGCTCCCGCAGTTGCCGAGCCCAAGCGTGCGCCGGCGATCGTGGCGGATGCGCCGCAGTTGTCGCGTGAGCATCTGATGCCGAGCACCGAGCGTGCTGCGCAAGTGTTCGTGCGTGGCCAGGGCTCCTGGTTGTGGGACAGCGAAGGGCATGCCTACCTGGATTTCACCCAGGGCGGGGCAGTCAACAGCCTTGGGCACAGCCCGACGGCGCTGGTCAAAGCCTTGGGCAACCAGGCCCAGGCGCTGATCAACCCAGGTGCTGGTTACCACAGCCGTGGCCTGTTGGCGCTGGTCAACCGCCTGTGCCAGAGCACTGGCAGCGACCAGGCCTACCTGCTCAACAGCGGCGCCGAGGCCTGTGAGGGGGCGATCAAGCTGGCGCGCAAGTGGGGCCAGCTGAACCGTAATGGCGCCTATCACATCATCACTGCCAGTCAGGCCTGCCATGGCCGTAGCCTGGGTGCGCTGTCAGCTTCCGACCCGCTGCCGTGCAACCGCTGCGAACCGGGCCTGCCGGGGTTCAGCAAGGTGCCGTTCAACGATCTGGCGGCGCTGCATGCCGAGGTCGATTCGCGCACCGTGGCAATCATGCTCGAGCCGATCCAGGGCGAGGCGGGGGTGATCCCGGCAACGCGCGAGTACCTGCAAGGCGTGGAAAAGCTCTGCCGGGAACTGGGCATTCTGCTGATTCTCGATGAAGTGCAGACGGGTATCGGCCGCTGCGGGGCGTTGCTGGCAGAACAGACCTACGGTGTGCGTGCCGACATCATCACGCTGGGCAAGGGCTTGGGTGGTGGCGTGCCGCTGGCGGCCTTGCTGGCCCGCGGGACCGCCTGTTGCGCCGAGCCGGGCGAACTGGAGGGTAGCCATCACGGCAATTCACTGATGAGCGCCGCCGGCCTGGCCGTGCTGGAAACCGTGCTGGAACCTGGCTTCTTCGAGCAGGTGCAAGACAGCGGCCGCCATTTGCGCGACGGCCTTAGCCGCCTGGCTGGCCGCTATGGCCAGGGCCAGGTGCGTGGCCAAGGGCTGTTGTGGGCGTTGCAGTTGCAGGAAAGCCTCGCCAAGGAACTGGTCGAGGCTGCCTTGCACGAAGGCTTGCTGCTGAATGCACCGCAGGCGGATGTGGTGCGTTTCTCGCCAGCGTTGACCGTCAGCAAGGGCAATATCGATGAAATGCTCCTGCGCCTGGCCCGAGCCTTTGCCCGCTTGCATGCGCAACTACAGGCCCGCCGCGAAATGCCGGCCTGATCAAGAACTCAACGAACCGTCTGGCGTTTCTGCGCATCGCCCCGTGCCTGTTTCATTTGGCCCGGGGCGTTTTTTTTTGCCTGTGGAACCTCCAGCAAGCGCAACGGGTCTTCCTTGTAACCCCTTCAGGAGAGACCCGCATGGACTTCATTCGCATCATCATCGCCATCATCCTGCCGCCGCTGGGTGTATTTCTGCAGGTGGGGTTTGGCGGGGCGTTCTGGCTGAACATTCTTTTGACCCTGCTGGGTTACATTCCCGGGATCGTGCATGCGGTCTACATTATCGCCAAGCGCTGAGGATGCCGGGGCCGCAGAGCGGCCCCAGGCTGTCAGCCCTCCAACACCCTGCAATAGAACTTCCACTCTTCTTCCAGCGCATGCGCCAGGTTCTCGGCCTTGCGCAACCCGTGCCGTTCCCCTGCATAGAAATGCCCTTCAGCCTCGATGCCATTGGCTTGCAACGCGGTCAGCATCGAGCGGGTCTGCTCCGGTACCACCACAGCATCCAGTTCGCCCTGGAAGAAGATCACCGGCACCTTGATTTGCGAGGCATGCAGCAGCGGCGTGCGTTGGCGATAACGTTCGGCGTCTTGCTGCGGGTCACCGATCAGCCAGTTCAGATAATCACCTTCGAACTTGTGCGTGGCCTGGCCCAGGGCAATCGGATCACTGACTCCGTAAAGGCTGGCTCCAGCGCGGAACACGTCGTGGAATGCCAGGGCGCACAGCGTGGTGTAGCCACCAGCACTGCCGCCGCGAATGAAGGCCTTGCCGGGGTCGATCAGCCCTTGCCGAGCCAGGTACTCGACGGCGGCACAGGCATCTTGCACATCGCTTTCGCCCCACCGCAGGTGCAGGGCCTGGCGGTATTCCCGGCCATAGCCCGTGCTGCCCCGGTAATTCAGGTCGGCAACGGCGAAACCGCGTTGCGTCCAGTACTGGATGCGTGGGTCGAGTACCGGGTAGCAGGCCGAAGTCGGACCGCCGTGGATAAATACCAGCAAAGGTGCAGGGCCCTTGGTGGCCGTTGCCGGATAGAAGAAGCCATGGGCAAACGCGTCGCCGCTCTTGTAATGGATCGATTGCGGCAGGCTGATGTGCGCTGCAGGTAGCACTTCAGCGCCACCGGCCAGCACGCTGACCTCATGGTTGACGCGGGCGATGGCAATAATTGCTGGCGGGCTGATCGGTGAGGCTGCGACGGCATAGAGGTATTCGGCATCCATTGCCAGGTTGCGGAACCGGGTATAGGCACTGGCGAAGCGCTCCATGCGGCCATTTTCATCGTGCAGGCCCAGTTGCCCGATACCCCCTTCGAACCAGGTGGCCAGGTAGTGTTGCGGGCTTAGTGGCAGCCAGGTGCTGGCGCCCAGTTGCCAGGGCGCGGCTGCGTGGTCGGCGGGCTCGGCCGGCAGTGCCTGCCAGTGGCCGTCGACCTCGCCCCAGGGCTGCCAGAAGCCATTGCGATCAGACAGGCAGTACAAGCGGCCTTCGGTGTCGAAACGCGGCTGTTGCAGTGATTCATCTTCGGCGGCGATACAGCGTGCGGCTCCCCAGAAGCCGTTGGCGTCACGCTCGCGGCATAACAGTCGGGTAACGGTCCAGGGTTGTGCCGGACGGTCCCATTCGACCCAGGCCAGGCGTTGGCCATCAGCGCTGACCGTGGGCGAAGCATAGAAGTCAGCCCCTTCGGCGAGCACCTCGCGGTAGCTCTCGGCCAATGCCACCAGGCGATGCTCGACGCTTTCGCCATGGCGCTCTTCGACTGCCAGTACCTTGCCGTCGTGCCACTGCACATCGCCATAGCGGCAGTCGGCTTCGGCGGTCAGGGCGCGCGGGGCACCGCCTTCAAGGCGCTGGGTATAGACCTGCTGATCCTTTTCGTTGACGAACAGCAGCCCGTCACCGCCCAGGCAGAAGCTGCCGCCGCCGTATTCATAGACCCGGCTGCGCGCGCTGAAGCCATCGGGCGTGAGGCAACGTGCCTGGTGGTCACGCCACTGCCAGATGCGGCAAACGCCATCGGCGGGGCGGAACTCGTTCCAGAACAGGCCTGCGTCGCCGAGCTTGAGTTCGGCAAAGTCGGTGCCGGCGGCGACGGCCTGGGCGGCGCTGAAGTCAGCCGCGGACGATGACACGGGAGTTGCGCTCATTGCGGAAGGTCAGCTCTTCGATGGCAAGTTGGGCACTTTCCGCCTCTTCACGGGCCTTGAGGATCATGCCGTGGTCAGCAGACTTGGCGCATACCGGGTCGGCCTTGCTGGCATCACCGGTCAGCATGAAGGCCTGGCATCGGCAGCCGCCGAAGTCTTTTTCCTTCTCATCGCACGAGCGGCAAGGCTCGGGCATCCAGTCGTAACCGCGGAAGCGGTTGAAGCCGAACGAGTCGTACCAGATGTGGTGCAGGTCATGGTCACGCACGTTGGGGAACTGCACCGGCAATTGCCGGGCGCCGTGGCAGGGCAAGGCAGTGCCGTCCGGCGTGATGGTCAGGAACAGGCTGCCCCAACCGTTCATGCAGGCCTTGGGGCGTTCTTCGTAGTAATCCGGGGTGACGAAGATCAGCTTGCACGGGCTGCCCTCGGCCTTGAGCTTCTGCCGGTACTCATTGGTGATGCGTTCGGCACGTTCGAGCTGTGCGCGGGTCGGTAGCAGGCCCAGGCGGTTGAGGTGCGCCCAACCGTAGAACTGGCAGGTAGCAAGCTCGACGAAGTCGGCCTCAAGGGCGATGCACAACTCGATGATGCGGTCGATCTTGTCGATGTTGTGCCGGTGGGTGACGAAGTTGAGCACCATCGGATAACCGTGGGCCTTTACCGCGCGGGCCATTTCCAGCTTCTGCGCGAAGGCCTTCTTCGAACCGGCCAGCAGGTTGTTGACCTGTTCGTCACTGGCCTGGAAGCTGATCTGGATATGGTCCAGCCCGGCTTCCTTGAAGGCGGCGATGCGCGCTTCGGTCAGGCCGATGCCGGAGGTGATCAGGTTGGTGTAGTAGCCCAGCCGACGGGCCTCGCCGATCAGCTCGGCGAGGTCCTGGCGCACCAGCGGCTCACCACCGGAAAAGCCGATCTGCGCGGCACCCATCTCGCGGGCTTCGGCCATCACCTTGAACCACTGCGCAGTGCTCAGCTCCTGGCCTTGGGCTGCGAAGTCCAGTGGGTTGGAGCAGTACGGACATTGCAGCGGGCAGCGGTAGGTCAGCTCGGCCAGCAGCCATAGCGGCAGGCCGACCGGTACCTCAGGCGAGGACGATCCAGTGTTCGGCACGGGCCACCTCCATGAATTGCTCGATATCGTCTGCGACTTCGGGCACACCAGGGAATTGTTGTTCGAGGTCTCTGATGATCGCCGCCACGTCACGCTTGCCGTCGATCAGCCCGCCGATCAGGCCGGCGCTGTCGTTGAGCTTGATCATGCCTTCGGGGTACAGCAGCACATGGCCTTTTTGCGCCGGCTCGTACTGGAAGCGGTAGCCGGGGCGCCAGCTCGGCACTTGCTTGCGGTCGAAACTCATAGGGCAATCCCCTTGTGCCAGACCCGTTGCGGGGTGACGGTGTGGTAAGGCGGGCGGTTCAGCTCGTAGGCCATGCTCATGGCATCCAGCATGCTCCAGAGGATATCCAGCTTGAACTGCAGGATTTCCAGCATACGCTCCTGGCCCGCACGGGTGGTGTAGTGCTGCAAAGTGATTGCCAGGCCGTGCTCGACATCACGCCGGGCCTGGCCCAGGCGAGTGCGGAAGTACTCGTAGCCAGCCGGGTCGATCCACGGGTAGTGCTGTGGCCAGCTGTCCAGGCGGGACTGGTGGATCTGCGGGGCGAACAGTTCGGTCAGCGAACTGCTGGCCGCTTCTTGCCAGCTGGCCCTGCGAGCGAAGTTGACGTAGGCGTCGACGGCGAAACGCACGCCGGGCAGCACCAGTTCCTGGGAACGTAGCTGGTCAGGGTCGAGGCCGACCGCCTGGCCCAGTCGCAGCCAGGCTTCGATACCGCCGTCCTCGCCTGGCGCGCCATCATGATCGAGCAGGCGCTGGATCCACTCACGGCGTACCTCGCGGTCCGGGCAGTTGGCCAGGATCGCGGCGTCCTTCATCGGGATGTTGACCTGGTAGTAGAAGCGGTTGGCTACCCAGCCCTGAATCTGCTCGCGGGTGGCGCGGCCTTGGTACATCGCCACGTGATAGGGATGGTGGATGTGGTAGTAGGCGCCCTTGGCGCGCAGGGCCTGCTCGAATTCGGCAGGTGACATTGGCAGTGCGTCGCTCACGGGGCCTCCTTACAGCTCGATGCTCATGCCATCGAAGGCGACTTCGACGCCGCGGCGCTGGACTTCGGCGCGTTCGGGGGAGTCTTCATCGAGGATCGGGTTGGTGTTGTTGATGTGGATGAGCACCTTGCGCTGGCGCGCGAAGCCGTCGAGCACTTCGAGCATGCCACCCGGGCCATTCTGCGCCAGGTGGCCCATCTCGCGGCCGGTACGGGTGCCGACACCACGGCGCTGCATTTCATCATCCTCCCACAGCGTGCCGTCGACCAGCAGGCAGTCGGCGCCATGCATCAGCTGCAGCAGCTTGGCATCGACCTGGCCGAGGCCGGGAGCGTAGAACAGCTTGCCGCCAGTGCGCGTGTCTTCGACCAACAGGCCGAGGTTGTCGCCCGGGTGGGGGTCGAAGCGGTGCGGCGAATAGGGCGGCGCGGCGCTGCGCAGGGGGAAGGGGGTGAACGTGAGGTCAGGGCAGGCGTCGATGACGAAACTGCCTTCGAGCTCGATGCGGTTCCACTGCAGCCCACCGTTCCAGTGGCTGAGCATGTTGAACAGCGGGAAGCCGCTGGTCAGGTCCTGGTGGACCATGTCGGTGCACCAGACCTGATGCGGGCAGCCTTCGCGCAGGCTGAGCAGGCCGGTGGTATGGTCGATCTGGCTGTCGAGCAGGACGATGGCGTTGATCCCGGTATCGCGCAGGGCACGCGCCGGCTGCATCGGTGCGAAGGCCTGGAGCTGGGCGCGGATGTCGGGCGAGGCATTGCACAGGATCCAGTGCTCACCGTCGTCTGACAGGGCGATGGACGACTGGGTGCGTGCCGTGGCGCGCAGGCTGCCGTCGCGATAGCCCTTGCAATTGACGCAGTTGCAGTTCCACTGCGGGAAACCACCACCGGCGGCGGAACCGAGAATCTGGATGTACATGGCCACTCCTTCTGCGAAAAGCCGTATCCGGAAAACAACGACGCCCCGGCGGGCCGAGGCGTCGATCCGCAAAGCAGGGCTTAGCGGTTGGCGAAGTACATGGTCACTTCGAAGCCGATACGCAGGTCAGTGTATGCAGGTTTGGTCCACATGGGCGTTCTCCTTCCGGATGGGGTTGGGTTACTTCAGCTATTCGTTGGGTGCCGCCTGGAGCAGGAGGTTCCGTTGGCTGAGATAGCGTTATCTTACAAGAAAAATTTGTACCGAAAGGTTAATTCTTTGATAAGCGCCCTTGCAGCAAACGTAACAATCCCCGCGAGATCAGTGCCAGGACGCCTCTGGCGCAGCACTGTTGGCCAGGCAAAGCCACGGCCAATCGGTACCGAGCAGGTCGCGTAGCAGGCCGTCCAGATCTGCCTGTTGCGTGTTCAGAATAGACCGCCGCAGCGCAAGCAGGCCGCCAGGTTCTTTGGCCAAGTGTGTCTGCCATGCCCATTCAGTGACGTCGGCGTTGGCCATGGCGTTTTCGTCGAACTGCTCGGCCAGAGCTTGTCGGGCGACCGCATCGAGGGTGACGCCGCGGCCCAGCAGCTCGCGCAGGTGATCGAGGATCTCGGCCTGGCTGGCATGCGGCGATTGCACCCCGAACAGCAGGCCACCGATGCCCTCGATCTGACGAAAGGTACTGAAAACCGCGTAGCCCAGCTGCAATTCGACGCGCAGGCGTTGATATACCGGGCCTTGTAGCAGCTGCGCCAGCAGGCGACCGCTGCCTTGCCGTGCGGCTGGCAGTGGGCAGAACAGCAGCAGGGCATGTTCACTGCCTGGCACCTCGGCATGGTGCCAGCGGCGACCAGCCCAGCCGGCAGCCGGCGTGGGCGCCCCGCCTTGCCCGGGGCAACCCTGCAGCACGGCGCCGAGGGCCTGCACAGCACTGGGCTCGAAGCCGACGGCCAGGCCGTGCCAATGGCTGTGTTGCCAGACGCCATCGAGCAGCGCCTGGTCGAGGGTGGCAGACGGCATTGTGGCCGGGCGAGTGCCAAGCACGGCGTCAGGTAGCTGACTGATCAACGCCCTGATCGGGATCAGCGCGGGCGCCTCAGGTGGCGACGTCTGCCAGTTGGAGGGCACTTGCATCAGGGCCAGGGCCTGGCCTGCGGCGCGTACCACGGCTACCGGATGGCCAGCGCAGCACAACTGCCAATTGTCGCCCGACGCGCTGAATTGCAGTTGCACGCAAGCTTGCTCGCAACGACTTTGCAGGGAGCGCAGGGCACGTTGCAGTACGCTGTACAGACGCTGGCGCAATGCCGATGGCACCTGCCAACGCAAATACAGTGCTGCGTATTGCCTGGAGGGTGGCAGCAAGTCGCTGATGCACAATGCAGCTGGCAACTCAGCAGCTGGGGCAGAGGGCAGTTCATCCGAAAACAAGGGCTCGGGCGCAGGCAGCTGCCATTGCCCGTATGTGCATCGCGGCAGCTGCTCAAGCAGCGCTTCGAGCGCCCTCAGAGCTTGGGCATCCAGTGCTGCAAACGGCTGCCCGGCGCTGTCGCGTCGGGCCAGCTCCAGTGCGCTGGCGCTGCGTTGACGACGTTGTTGCAAACAGCCAAACGTGCGGTTGAGTGGGCCGGGGTCTGTCTTGCCGATGAACTCGAACCAGCCGTGCAGCAGCTTCAGAGCCTCATCGCTGTTGGCATCCGGGGCAAGCTCCAGGTCGAGGTGCCAGAGCAGTTGCCCGGCAAACGCATGCAGCTTCTCGGCCTTGAACCCTTTGAGCCAGCCACGTTGCTCCAGTGCATGCAGCCAACTGCCGGGGCGGTTGTCGCCGAGGTGGGCGATCAGCAGTTCCAGTGCCTGTTCTGCCCCTGCTGGCAGGCCGTCGTGTGCGAACAGCAGTGGCTGGTTGGCGGCCAAGGCGGGTGGCAAGGCTTGTAGCACAGCGGGGCTCGGCTTGAAGATGCCGGCGTAGTGGCTGCCAAGCTGTTGCAGTTCATCCAGCGGTTGCGGGCCGCACAGGCTCAGGGTGATCTGGCCGCCCTGGTAAAAGCGCTGGTGGAAGCCTGCGAGGGCTTGCTGGAAAGCCCTATCGCCCAGTACGAGGGAATAGCGGTTGCCGGCATGAAAGCCGCTCAAGGGGTGATCGACACCCACAGATTGCAACAAAGCGAATTGCTGTTGCGCCTGCGGGTTGCGTGACCAGGCGATGAATTCGGCGTGGATGACTTCCCGCTCGCGACGCTGCCGTTCGATGCCCAGATCCGGCTCGGCAAGCATCTGGCACAGGCGCTCCAGGCCACCGGCCAATGCCGCGGGTGGTACTTCAAAGAAGAAATCGGTGCTGCGCTCGCGGGTGCTGGCGTTGACCTGGCCGCCCAAGGCCTGGACATAGCGCATCAGGCCGTCTTCCAGCGGGAAGCGTGCTGTGCCCAGGAAAAACAGGTGTTCAAGGAAATGGGCCAGGCCTGGCCATGCGGTTGGCGCGTCATGGCTGCCCGCATGGACCCTCAACGCGGCCGCAGAGCGCTTCAGGCGCGGCGCATGGCGCAGAGCCAACTGCAGACCGTTGGCGAGGGTGAGGTGGCGGGTGGTGTCAGGCATGGGAACTCCAGGGCAGGTGTCCATGCTAACCCATTTGCAAGAAAGGTCCGGCCCATTCGCGGGCCCGCCGCTCCCACAGGAATGGCATGCGACCGCACGATCACTCGGTCTCTGTGGGAGCGGGCGTGCCCGCGAATGGGCCGCTAAGCGGCCTCTGTCAGCCTTGACGCAAATGCAGTTCCTGGCGCAGATCGGTCAGGTAAGGAAACGCCTCACGCCCCTGCATCACTCGCTCATGCTCAAGCTCTGCCAGCAACTGGCATTCATCTCGCTCCGCCATGGCCAGCAGACTGCCATCGGGCCCGATGATGCTGCTCTGCCCGCAGTACTGGATCTCGCCCTCGGCCCCGCAGTAATTGGCATATACCAGGTAGCACTGGTTTTCCTGCGCCCGCGAGCGCACGGTCACCTGGCAGACGAAATCGTACGGCGTCATGTTCGCCGTCGGCACCACGATCAGCTCGGCACCTGCCAGCGCCAGGCGCCGGGCGTTTTCCGGGAACTCGATGTCGTAGCAGATTAGCATGCCGACTTTCCAGCCGTTCAGTTCGACCACCGGAAAATGGTCGGCGCCAGGGCTGAACATCGCCCGGTCCAGTTCACCGAACAGGTGGGTCTTGCGGTAATTGCACAGGCTGCGGCCATGGGCATCGATCAGCTGCACGCTGTTGTAGATCGCTCCGTCATCGGCGCGCTCCGGGTAGCCGTAAACAATGGCGATGCGGTGTGACTGGGTAATCTCCACCACCTCCATGGCCGCAGGACCATCGTCGGCTTCGGCCAGCCGTTCGACCTGCGCCAGGCCGATGTTGTAGCCGCTCAGGAACATCTCCGGGCACACCAGCAATTGCGCGCCACGCTCGGCCGCCAGCTGCGCCTGGTGGCGCAGCCGTTGCAGGTTGCCGGGCACGTCCAGCGGGTTGGGTGCGCCCTGGAACAGAGCGATGCGCATGCTGCCTCCTTGGTTTCAGTCGGCCAGGGCGATGGGCCCGATCTCATCGAACACATCACCCGGGCCTGGGTTGTCCGGGTGGGTGTGGCCACCGAAGTGGTTCATGATACCCCACACCGCATTCAGCGATGTCTGCACCGCACCTTCGACCCAGGCCGGGGTCCACGACACGTCGTCGCCGGCGATGAACATGCCGCGTTGCTCGGTGGGCATATCCTGCTGCATGAAGTGTGCGTACATGCGTTGGTTGTAGCGGTAATGGCCTGGCAGCGCGCCCTTGAATGCGCCGAGGAAGTGCGGGTCGGCTTCCCAGGAAACGGTGATCGGGTCGCCGATGATGTGCCCGGCGATATCGGTCTTGGGGTAGATCTTCTTCAGTGCGTCCAGGGCCAGCTGCACGCGCTTTTCCACCGGATGCGGGAGCATCTTCAGGGCGTCGCTCATCCAGGCGTAGGACAGGCAGATCACCCCCGGCTTGTCGTCACCGTTGTCGAACAGGTAGGTGCCGCGGGTGAGGCGATCAGTCAGGGTCATGCTCATCAGGTCGCGGCCGGTCTGCGGATCCTTGTCCTTCCAGAACGGCCGGTCGACCATGACGAAGGTCTTTGATGATTGCATGTAGCGGGTGCGGTCCAGGGCCATCCACATCTTTTGCGAGAACAGCGATTCTTCGCAGTCGATCTGGGTGGTCAGCAGCCAGCTCTGGCAGGTCGCGAGCACTGCACCGTAGTGGCGGGTGTCACCCCAGTTGTCGGTGACCGCCAGGCGCCCATCGGCAGCACGGGCGATGCGCTTGACGCCGCTGCGCGGTGCGCCGCCATGCAACGAACTGAGGCTGGTGCCCTCTGGCCAATGGACGCAACGCTCCGGCACATGGCGCCAGATACCCTGAGGCACCTGTTCCACGCCACCGACGATCAAGTGCTGATGATCGTCGCAGTTGGTCATGACCACGCGGAAGATTTCCAGCATCGAGTTGGGGAAGTCCGAGTCCCAACCGCCGGTGCCGAAACCGACCTGACCGAACACTTCACGATGCTGGAAGCTCAACTGGGCGAACGAGCGCGAGGTGGCGACGAAGTCGTAGAAGGTGCGGTCGTCCCACAGGGGGACCAGCTTGTTCCACAACGCTTTCAGCCGAGGTACATCACGGTCCCGGATCGCCCGCTGGATATCGGCGAACTGCGCACCGCTTTCCAGCGCGTCTGCCCAGGCGTCGGCCACTTCGTGGAACAGTTTTGGCAGGTCACTGGGCTTTTCTGCATAGTAGGTCTGGCCTTCGAGGTCGATCACCGTGCTGCCCGAGGCGGAGGTCAGCGGGTTGGGGAAGGGCTTGGTTTCCAGCCCCAGCTTGTCGACGTAGTGGTAGAAGGCGGTCGAGGACACCGGGAAACGCATGCCGCCGAGCTCGGCGATGATGCCGTCGGTACCGTTGAAGGCCTGCGAACGCAGTCGGCCACCGAGCTTCGAGGCCTCATACACCACGGGCTTGAGGCCCAGCTTCATCAATTCGTAGGCCGCAACCAGCCCGGCGATACCTGCACCCACGATGGCGACTTCTTCGCCATGACGTTCGGCCGGGATACTGCCCAGGCCAGCGGGGTGTTCCAGCCAGTCGTCGAAGGCGAAGGGGAAATCCGGGCCGAAGATGGTAATAGGTTGCTTGCCGTCGGCGGGGTGGCGGTTTTTCTTGTTCATGAAGTGACCTTGCCAGAGCGGCTGCGCAGGGGGCGAAGCCTGATTATAGGAGATGGCTGACGGTCATTTTATGAAGCGGCGATATCGTAATTAAGATGCAGAGTGATGGCGAAATGTATTATTAATCGTCATTGTGACGGCACTAGCATCATTTTTTACGATCAGCGCAGCCAAGTGCTGCGACGTTTCAAACGGGCTGCCCTCGATCGACCTTGCTGCTGAGGATGATCGACGTGGTGGTCTTCTGCACCCCCTCGACGCTGCCAATCTGGTCTAGCAGTTGGTCGAGTTGCTCCGGTGAATCGCTGCGTAGCCAGGCCACGTAGTCGAACTCGCCACTCACCGCACACAGCTGCTGCACCTGCCCCATGGCACTCAGGCGCCTTACCACTTCCTTGCCGGAGCGTGGCTGCACCTTGATCCCGACATAAGCCTGCAGCCCACCGCCGATCAGGCGCTGGCCGAGACGCACTCCATAGCCCGTGATGACCTTGTGCTTTTCCAGCCGTTCCAGGCGCGAGTTGACCGTGGTACGGGCGATGCCAAGCTGGCGGGCGAGGGTAGCGACGCTCTCACGGGCGTTGATCTGCAGCAGAGCGATCAGCTGATGATCGATTTCGTCGAGGGCGATGGGGCGAGAGTCCGACATGGTAAGTCTCTACGAAGGGGCCCCTAGCCTAGCCAGCCGCAGCCGAGCGGGGCAAGGCCTTGAACGGTCAACATTCGGGCACAAAAAAGCCGCGCATTGGCGCGGCTTCCGTCATATCTGGTGGGCCCACACGGACTCGAACCGTGGACCAAAGGATTATGAGTCCTCTGCTCTAACCGACTGAGCTATAGGCCCTCAGTAAGTGCCCGGATTATAACGAGGGTTTTGAAAGCGTGCCATCCGAAAGATCAGATAGTGCTATGCGAAGAAACGTCGCTGCGAACTCGTCCGGTGGCAACGGCAGGCTGACGATGTAACCCTGGATCTGCTCGCAGCCCTCTGCTGCCAAGAAGCGCTGCTGTGCCTGGTTCTCCACGCCTTCGGCAATGATCGTCAGTTGCATGCTGCGCCCGAGCGCGATGATGGCGCGGGCGATGGCGGCGTCATGGGGATCGTCCGGCAGGCCGCGAATGAACGACTTGTCGATCTTGAGGATATCCAGCGGCAGGCGCTTGAGGTAACTCAGCGATGAGTACCCGGTACCGAAATCGTCGATCGCCAGCTGCACGCCCAGCTGTTTGAGCTGATGCAAAATGGCCAAGGCCTCTTCGGCCTGGCTCATGATGAAGTTCTCGGTAATCTCCAGCTGCAGGTCGCCCGCTTTCAGCTGATACACCTTCAACAGGTGCTCGATGCGCTTGGCGAGGTTGGGGTGGCGCAGCTGCGCACCAGCCAGGTTGATCGACAATGGCCCGAAGGCTTGATAAGCCTTTTTCCAGCGATGCATCTGCTGGCAAGCCTGCTCCAGCACCCAGTCGCCCAGCTGCAGGATGGTGCCGTTCTCTTCGGCCAGATGAATGAAATGCTCGGGCGGCACTTCGCCGAATGTCGGGTGGCTCCAGCGAACCAATGCTTCGGCCCCGACCAGGGTCTGGGTCTTGAGGCTCAGCTTGGGCTGGAAGCTCAGGCTCATCTCGTTGCGCTCGATGGCGCGGCGCAGTTCGTGCTCCATGGCGATGCGTTCGCTGGCCTGTACGGTCAGGTCACGGGTGTAGGCTTCCACGCGGTTGCGACCTTTGGCCTTGGAGCGGTACATGGCGGCGTCGGCGTTGCGGATCAGCGTGGCGACGTCGGTGCCATCCTGCGGGTAAAGGCTGATGCCGATGCTGGCGCTGGTAAAGAACTCATGCTCGCCGGCCTGGAACGGGGCGACGAAGCAGGCCAGCAACTTGTTGGCGATGGCATGGGCATCGCTGGGCTTGTGCAGGCCGGGCAGCAGGATGATGAATTCGTCGCCGCCCAGGCGGGCCACGGTGTCGACGTCGCGCACCTGCTCCTTGAGGCGCTGGGCGATGCCTTTGAGCAACAGGTCGCCAACCGGGTGGCCGAGGCTGTCGTTGATGTGCTTGAAGCGGTCCAGATCGAGGAACAGCACAGCACCCTGCCGGTTGGACACCTGTGCGCAGGTCAGCACGGCCTGCAGCCGGCTTTCGAAGAGGGCGCGGTTGGGCAGGCCGGTCAGTGGGTCGTGGTGGGCCTGGTAGTCGAGTTTGGCCTGGGCGTGCTTGAGGCTGGAGATGTCGGCGAACACGGCGACGAAGTGGGTGATGTTGCGATCATTGTTGCGAACGGCGCTGATGGTCAGCCAGCCGGGATACAGTTCGCCGTTCTTGCGCTTGTTGTAGATCTCGCCCTGCCAGTGACCTTCTGCGGTGAGCTGGTGCCACATGGCGGCATAGAAGGCGCTGTCATGCTGGCCAGAGGCGAGCAGGCGCGGGGTCTGGCCGAGCGCCTCGATCTCGCTGTAGCCGGTGATCTCACTGAAGGCACGGTTGACTGCACTGATGCGCTGGTCGGTGTCGGTAATCAATACACCTTCAGCGGTATTTTCAAACACGGTGGCAGCCAGTTGCAGTTTTTCCTGCATCAGGTGGCGTTCGGTAATGTCGCGGGCGATGGTCAGCATGCAGTCGACACCACCGATCGGCAGTGGCCGGGCCGAGAGTTCGCAGAGGCGAATCTGCCCGTCGCTGCGGCGCAGGTGGCAGCTGAAGTCACGCACGAAACCATTGCGTCCCAGTTGGTCGATCAGGCGTTTGCGTTCGTTGAGGTCGACCCAGATCCCCAGGTCGAAGGAAGTCTGGTCGATAGGCTGGTTGAATTCGTAACCGGTCAGGCGGCAGAAGCCTTCGTTGACTTCCAGCAGCAGGCCGTCGCTTTGGCGCGACAGCAACAGGCCGTCAGGCGAGGCGTGGAAAGCCTTGGCGAACTTTTCCTCGGAGGTCTGCAACTGTTGTTGGGTTTCCTTGAGCTGGCTGATGTCGCGAACCGCCACGACCAGCGCCGGGGTGCCGTCGAGCTCGAAGGTTTCGGCCGAAGTCAGGCCGGTGAACAACTGGCCGTTGCTGCGGCGGAAAGTCATTTCAAGGTTGCGGATGCCACCCTGATGCAGGCGTTCGAGAAGCCTCGGGCCCATGCCTTCGACCCCCCACAGGTTGAGCTCGGTAGCGGTACGGCCGATGACCTCACCCGGTTTCAGGCCGATCTGTTCTTCGAAGGCTTCGTTGACCTCGAGCAGCACGCCATCACTATGCCGTGCGATCAGCAGAATGTCCGGGCACTGCTCGAACACCGAGGCGAACTTTTGCTCAGACAGACGCAGGGCGTCTTCGGTGCGTTTGGTCTCGCTGATGTCGATCATCAGGCCCCGCATCACCGGCCGGTGGCCGTGTTCGATCATGCTGACGATGTTGCGCACCCAAAGCGCCTGGCCGTCGGCGCGTAGCACGCGGTAATCGAGGCTGTGATCACGCCCTGCGGCGGTTTCGCTTTCGCAGAAAGCCTGGGCCCAGAGCGCATCGTCGGGGTGCAGGATGCTGCGCCAGAAGCCGGGCTTGAGCCAGTCGTGCAACGGGTAGCCCAACAGGTCCTCGGCGTGCGGCGAGACATAACTGTAGGTGAAGTCGTTGGCGTCGGCTTCCCAGGCGATTGCCGACAGGCTCTCGATCAGGCCGCGGTAATGGTATTCGCTGCTGCGCAGTTCCTGTTCCAGGGCGATACGTCTGGAAATTTCCGAACTGAGCCGGCGATTGATACGGATGACCGCGGCGAGAATGGCGATCAGCAGCAGGACGGCCGGCAGCCCATAGAGCAGCGTGTCGTGCCAGAAGCTTCGCTGGTCGACCACGGCGCCGACCCAGCGCTGCTGGATATGGCTGATCTCTTCGCTGGACATGTCGGCCATCACTTTGTCGAGGATGCCGACCAGCACCTGCTGGTCACGGGGCGCGGCCATTGCCAACTGATAGCGATAGGGTGTGTCGCCGCTTACATACAACCCTTCGAGCTTGAGCTGGCGCAGGCTCCAGATACTGGAGGCGAGGTCACCGACCACGGCGTCCACCGCGTCGGTGGCCAGTGCCTGCAGGGTCGAGTTGACATTCGGCATCGCCACCAGGTTCAGGTCCGGGTGGTGGGTGCGGAGCAGTTCATGGGGCGCATAGTTTTCCACCACAGCGACCTTCAGCCCGTACAAGTCCTTGAGCGTGCGCGGTTGCGGGCCGCCTTCATGGGCCAGGATGACGATGGGGAAATCGAGGTAGGGACGGGTGAACGCGAGGTAGCCCTGGCGTTCGGGTGTCGACATGATGCCGGGCAGCAAGTCGATGCGGCCTTCGCGCGCCTGCTGCAGCACTTCGGTCCACCTGCTCGGCTCGACCGGTTTCAGTATTACGCCCAGGCGATCCTGGAGCAGGGCGATGTAATCGGCGGCCAATCCCTGGTACCGGCCCTCCTGGTCACGAAACTCGAAAGGTGGCCAGGAAGCGTCGACGCCCAGTCTCAACTGCGGGTGGGCAGCGAGCCAGGTTTTTTCCTCGTCTGTCAGGGTCAGGGCGCCGGCCGTTGTGTTCCACAGCATCAGGAACAGCAACAGAATGGCCGGCTTCGGCAGCATAGCGGCCTCGCATTCAGTTGGTCTGAAGTCGAGTGTAGACGGGCATTCAGCCAGCAGAGTGGCCGATCACAACTATTTGTCGGATAAGAAAAACCCCGGCCTGGGCCGGGGTTCGTCATCACTCGTCGAGGAAGGAGCGTAGATGCTCGCTGCGAGTCGGGTGGCGCAATTTGCGCAACGCCTTCGCTTCGATCTGACGGATCCGCTCACGGGTCACGTCGAACTGCTTGCCTACCTCTTCAAGGGTGTGGTCGGTGTTCATGTCGATACCGAAGCGCATGCGCAGCACCTTGGCTTCGCGTGCGGTCAGGCCCGAGAGCACGTCACGGGTCGCTTCCTTGAGGCTTTCGACCGTGGCCACGTCGATCGGGGACTGCATGGTCGAGTCCTCGATGAAGTCGCCCAGGTGCGAATCTTCGTCATCACCGATCGGGGTTTCCATGGAGATCGGTTCTTTGGCGATCTTCAATACCTTGCGGATCTTGTCCTCAGGCATTTCCATGCGCTCACCGAGCTCTTCCGGGGTCGGCTCACGGCCCATTTCCTGCAGCATCTGGCGGGAAATACGGTTGAGCTTGTTGATCGTCTCGATCATGTGCACCGGAATACGGATGGTGCGCGCCTGGTCGGCGATCGAGCGGGTGATCGCCTGACGGATCCACCAGGTGGCGTAGGTCGAGAACTTGTAACCGCGACGGTATTCGAACTTGTCCACCGCCTTCATCAGGCCGATGTTGCCTTCCTGGATCAGGTCGAGGAACTGCAGGCCCCGGTTGGTGTACTTCTTGGCGATGGAAATCACCAGACGCAGGTTCGCCTCGACCATTTCTTTCTTGGCGCGGCGGGCTTTCGCCTCGCCGATAGACATGCGGCGGTTGATTTCCTTGATCTCGGCGACGGTCAGGCCGGTCTCGGTCTCAAGGTCGATCAGCTTCTGCTGGCAAGCGACGATGGCGGCGTCCTTTTCACCCAGGGCAGCTGCCCACTTGGTGTTGCGCTTGGCCAGGTCACCGGACCAGGTCTGGTCGGTTTCATTGCTCGGGAACAGGCGCAGGAAGTCAGCACGCGGCATACGGGCATCACGCACGCACAGCTGCATGATCGCGCGCTCTTGCTGACGCAGGCGATTCAGGGCATCGCGCACACGCTCGACCAGGACGTCGAACTGCTTCGGCACCAGCTTGATCGGCATGAACAGGTCAGCCAGGGCCTGGAGGGCCTCGATGCTTTCCTTGCCGTCACGGCCGTGCTTTTTCAGGACCTTGGCGGTGACCTGGAGCTGATCGGCAACGGCACCGAAGCGCTGGGCTGCGACAACCGGATCGGGACCGCTTTCGGTCTCTTCCTCGTCGTCACCCCCTTCGCTTTCCTCGTCTTCGTCGTCCGACTCTTCCTTGGCCGCTGGTACCTTGGCACCAGGTACTGGCACTTCGTCGGTCGGTGCGGCGATGTTGTCGTCAGGGTCGATGTAACCGCTGAGGACGTCGGACAGGCGGCCGCCTTCGGCGGTGACGCGGTCGTATTCGCCGAGGATGTAGTCGACAGTGCCCGGGAAGTGAGCGATGGCGCCCATGACTTCACGGATGCCTTCCTCGATACGCTTGGCGATTTCGATTTCGCCTTCGCGAGTCAGCAGCTCGACGGTACCCATTTCGCGCATGTACATGCGCACCGGGTCGGTCGTGCGGCCGATATCGGTTTCAACTGCCGCCAACGCAGCAGCGGCTTCTTCGGCCGCGGCTTCGTCGGTGTCGGCTTCCGCCAACAGAAGGGCATCCGCATCCGGAGCACTCTCGAATACGTTGATCCCCATGTCGTTGATCATGCGGATGATGTCTTCCACCTGTTCCGGATCTGAAATATCCTCAGGCAGGTGGTCGTTGACCTCCGCGTAAGTCAGGTAGCCCTGCTCACGACCGCGGGTGATCAACTCTTTGATACGAGACTGCTGTTGCGCTTTTCCGGACATAACACCCTATCCACTGAAGGTCTTGGCGGGCAAAAAACAAGCCGAGGATTATACCCGAGCATGGGCCTCACGCGCCAGATGAGGTCGGCGTTTGTGCGGGAACATTCCGGCTCAGCAGGGCGAGGAGCTGTGATTTTTCCTCGCTGGTCAATTCGCTTTGACGTGATTTCCTGAGCAGTTGTTCCAGGCTGCGCTCGCGTTGGCGGGCGGACAAGCTAGTTATAGTGTCGAAAAACTGTTGTTCAAGGTTGTCGGCCACGATCAACCATTCCTTTTCGGCCAGGGCCCGCAGCAGGCGGCCTTGTTCAGTGCCGTGCCAACGTGCGATCAACTGCATTGAGCTTAGCCCAGGATTCTTCTGCGCAGCTTCGATCAGGGCCACCAGCAGCTGGCTGTACAGGTGTTCTTCGTCGGCGAAGTGGCTGGCATCCTCGACCTTGCCGGCCAGCAATGGATGGTGCAGCAAGGTGCGCAGGGCGGCCAGGGTCGGTGGTTCGACCGGTGCCGGCACCCGCGGCGGTGCTTCGTCGCGCTGCTGCCATGGCTTGCCGCCCTTGCGGTTCTTGTCCCAGGGCTTGTCGCCCCACTGCTTCTTGCCCCCGCCTTTGTTTGGCTTCCACTCCTGTTGCTGATGAACGGGGGCGTAGTCGGGCTGTGGCATGTCGCCGTAGTCGGGGGTATAGCTGGCCATGGCATCGTAGTCATAGCCAGGGTCGTAATCTGGCACGCCGCTGGTCGCCGGGGCCTGTTGCGCCAGTTGCTCGACCTGCTGAGGGTCGAGGCCGGTGATTTCCTTCAGGCGGTTGCGCATGAGCTGACGCAAGTTCGCACCGGGGATCTTTTCGATCAACGGTGCAGCCAGGGTGGCCATGTGTGCCTTGCCTTCCAGCGAGCGCGGGTCGGCTTCGTTGCTCAATTGCTCGAAGAAATAGTCGGCCAGTGGCTGTGCGTGCTGGTTGATCCGGGCCATGAAGGCATCGGTGCCTTCGGCGCGTACCAAGCTGTCCGGGTCTTCACCTTCTGGCAGGAACAGGAAGCGCGCACGGCGGCCATCCTGCAGTGCCGAGAGGGTCGATTCCAGCGCCCGCCAGGCAGCCTTGCGCCCGGCCTGGTCGCCGTCGAAGCAGAACAGTACGCTGGGCACCACGCGGAACAGGCGCTTGAGGTGCTCTTCGCTGGTCGCGGTGCCGAGGGTGGCGACGGCATTGCGCAGGCCTTGCTGGGCCAGGGCGATCACGTCCATGTAGCCTTCGACGACGATTATTTCGTCGAGGTTGCGGTTGTGCTTGCGTGCCTCGTACAGCCCGTAGAGTTCCTGGCCCTTGTGAAACACCGGGGTTTCCGGTGAGTTGAGGTACTTGGGCTTGTCGTCGCCCAGTACCCGGCCGCCAAAAGCGATGATGCGCCCACGGCTATCGCGGATCGGGAACATCACCCGGTCGCGGAAGCGGTCGTAGCGTTTGCCGCTTTCGGCATTCTCGATCAACAAGCCGGCGTCGATCATCACCTTTTGCTGCAGACTGTCGGCGCCCAGGTGCTTGAGCAGGTTGTCCCAGCCCGGCGGCGCGAAGCCCAGGCCGAAGTCTCGGGCGATCTCGCCAGACAAGCCACGGCCCTTGAGGTAGTCCACCGCCGCCTTGCGGGTCGGATGGCTGCGCAGGGCCTGGCGGTAGAACTCCGAGGCGGCATCGAGCAATGGGTACAGCGGCGAATCGGTTGGCTGGCGCGGCTTGTTGTCGCGACGGCCTTGTTCCCTGGGCACTTCCATGCCGGCTGCGCGGGCCAGCTCCTCGACGGCCTGGGGAAAGTCCAGGTTGTCGTGGTCCATGACGAAACCAAGGGCGTTGCCGCCGGCACCGCAGCCGAAGCAGTAGTAGAACTGTTTGTCTGGGCTGACCGTGAAGGAAGGGGTCTTTTCCTTGTGGAACGGGCAGCAGGCGGAGTAGTTCTTGCCGGTTTTTTTCAGCTGAACGCGCGAACTCACCACGTCGACAATGTCGAGGCGGTTGATCAGGTCGTCGATGAAGCTTTGGGGAATCAGCCCGGCCATGGCAGTCTCGTCATCTGGCAACTGGCAAGTCTAAACGCTAACGGGGCGAGTGATGCTAGGGGAAGTGCGAGGGAGTGTGTGCTCGTCGCCAGCCTCCGGCTTGCCGGGGGCTCGTCAGTCAGGACGTGCACGACTGGCCGAAACCAGATCTGACGCTTTGAAACCATTTGCCCGCTGCAAGTTGCTGCAGGCACCTTGGGCTAGCTGCTCAAGGCCAAACAAACCGCTGCCATCGGCCCGGCAGCGAGCCGGGCAGGGCAGAAGCTCTTGCGTAGAACGTCTGTATTAGTACAGGCGAACGGCGCGGCGCTGTTCGCGCTGAACTTTCTTGGCGTGACGCTTAACAGCTGCAGCTGCTTTGCGCTTACGCTCGGCGGTCGGCTTCTCGTAAAACTCGCGGCTACGAACTTCAGCCAGTACACCGGCTTTTTCGCAGGAGCGCTTGAAACGACGCAGAGCTACGTCGAAGGGTTCGTTCTCTTTAACTTTGACGGCTGGCATCCAGGGCTACCTTAATTCATTACCGGGGTAGACGTGCTCCTGGCAAAACAAAGGTGTGCTGGAGAACGTCGGTTTTCAAGGGTTGCGGATGTTAACCCTTAGTACGCCGGAATGCAAAGCCTCTGATCGAAAACCGCTGGTCGGCACCCGGCACGGGGACTATCATGCGCGGCTTCGAATTCAGCCCCCACAAGGGACGAGCCCATGCTAGTACTGGGATTGGAAACATCCTGCGACGAAACCGGCGTCGCATTATACGACAGCGAGCGCGGTTTGTTAGCCGACGCGCTGTTCAGTCAGATCGACCTGCACCGCGTGTTCGGTGGCGTGGTGCCCGAGCTTGCCTCGCGTGACCACGTCAAGCGCATGCTGCCGCTCATCCGCCAGGTGCTGGAGGAAGCTGGCTGCGTCGCCACCGAGATCGACGCCATTGCCTACACTGCCGGCCCTGGCCTGGTCGGTGCGCTGTTGGTCGGCGCCTCGTGCGCCCAGGCCCTGGCTTTCGCCTGGGATATCCCGGCGATCGGTGTGCATCATATGGAAGGCCACCTGTTGGCGCCGATGCTGGAGGAAAACCCTCCCGAGTTTCCGTTCGTCGCTTTGCTGGTTTCCGGCGGCCATACCCAGCTGGTGCGGGTGGATGGCATCGGCCAGTACGAGCTGCTGGGCGAGAGCCTCGACGATGCTGCCGGCGAAGCGTTCGACAAGACCGCCAAGCTGATCGGCCTCAACTACCCGGGGGGGCCGGAAATCGCGCGCCTGGCCGAGCGGGGTGTGCCTGGGCGCTTCGTGTTCCCGCGGCCGATGACCGATCGGCCGGGTCTTGAGTTCAGCTTCAGTGGCCTCAAGACTTTCGCCCTGAACACCTGGCAGCAATGCAAGAATGCTGGCGACGACAACGAGCAAACCCGTTGCGACCTGTCCCTGGCTTTCCAGCAGGCGGTGGTGGAGACTCTGACCATCAAGTGCAAGCGGGCCCTCAAGCAGACTGGCCTCAAGCGCCTGGTCATCGCGGGTGGCGTGAGCGCCAACAAGGCCTTGCGCGCCTCCCTGGAAGACATGCTGGCCGGCCTCAAGGGCAACGTGTACTACGCGCGACCACAGTTCTGCACTGATAACGGTGCGATGATCGCCTATGCCGGTTGCCAGCGTCTGTTGGCCGGGCAGAAGCAGGACTTGGCCATCAGCGTGCAGGCACGCTGGCCCATGGAGCAGCTGCCGCCGCTGTGATGGCGTGCGGGCGCGTCAGAAATGCCTTTCGCGCCCGGCAAACAAGTCGCGCAGGTTGTTGCGGTGGCGCCAGACGATCATCACTGTCAGCACGGCGATCGGCAGCAGCGCCTCCGGCTCTCGCCAAGCCAGAAGTGGCAAGGTCAGCGGGGTTGCCACAAGCGCCGCCAGCGAGCTGGTGCGAGTGAGATAGAAGGTCAACAGCCAAGCGCCGATGGCCAGCAGTGCGGCTGGGAAATACAGGCCCATGAGCATGCCTGCGGCAGTGGCGACGCCTTTGCCGCCGCGGAAGCGGAAATACAGCGGGAACAGGTGGCCGAGCACTGCGCACACGCCGACCCAGGCTTGCTCTTGCAGGCCAAGGCCGGCAGCGCGGGCGAGCAAAACCGGCAACAGCCCCTTGCACAGGTCGCCGAGCAGGGTCAGGATCGCCAGTTTACGGCCCGCCAGGCGTAGCATGTTGGTGGCGCCGGCATTGCCCGAACCGCTGGAACGAGGGTCCGGGCTGCCCGAAAGGCGGCTTAGGACGATGGCGAAGGACAGCGAGCCGAGCAGGTAGGCGAGCAACGCCAGTAACCAAAACATGCTAACTATTCCGGGCGAGGACGCCCTGATTCTAACGGCGCCAGTCGCCCTTGTCGTGCTGTGGAGAGAAGTGCTTGGACAGAGTGTTCATCGAAGGCCTGGAAGTCGATACCGTCATCGGCGCCTATGACTGGGAGCGGGATATTCGCCAGTGCCTGCGCCTGGACCTGAGTTTTGCCTGGGATAACCGCCCGGCAGCCGCCGGTGATGACCTGAACCTGGCACTCGACTATGCCAGCGTGTCGGCGCGGATCCAGGCATTTGCCGAGCAGGCGCGCTTCGAATTGGTGGAAACCTTCGCCGAGCGCCTGGTGGCCGCGCTGATGGAAGAGTTCCACATTCCTTGGGTGCGGTTGAAGCTGACCAAGCCGGGGGCCGTTCCCGCCGCCCGCGGCGGTGTTGGCGTGGAGATCGAGCGCGGATGTCTCTGAACACCGTTTACCTGGGCCTTGGCAGCAACATCGATCGCCACCAGCACCTGTGTGCGGGGCTCGATGCGCTGGCGGCCATTCTCAGCGACATGCAATGTTCCCCGGCGTTCGAGAGCCAGGCTGTGGGGATCAAGAGCGGGCCGTTCATCAACTTCGTGGTCACCGGCAAGACCGATCTGCCGCTGATGGAGCTGGATCGCCGGCTCAAGTTCATCGAGGCGGACAATGGTCGCTATGCTCCGGATCGCAAGGGCCTGCCGCTGGATATCGATGTACTCCTGTATGACGACCTGCATGGCACGTTCGATGGGCTGGTGCTGCCTCGGGCGGAGATCCTGAAGAATGCCTTCGTGCTGTGGCCTTTGTCGTTGCTGGCGCCGGAGCTTGTACATCCAGGTGCGGGCAAAAGCATGGCGCAGCTGTGGCAGGAGGCGCGGATCGACCAGGTGTTGGCACCTGTCGCTTTCGAATGGCGGGGCGTGCAGCTGACCCAGGCGTGAGCCTGTAACGGCCCTTTCGCGGCTAAAGCCGCTCCCGCAGTGACCCCATAAGCTTTGGTCTGATGCGATCCCTGTGGGAGCGGCTTTAGCCGCGAAAGGGCCGGTGTGGTCAGCCCGGCTTGTAAGCCTCGAGCGCTTTTAGCCGCTCACCGTTGAGGGCCTCGCCCAGGCCTTGCCCGGTCAGCCCGGCTTCCACCAGTGGCTTCACATCCACTGCCCGGGCTGCGGCTGCCGCCCCGCGCAGATAATTACCCTGTGGATAACCTTCACAGGTGGCCATTTCACACGCGGCAATGAAATCCTCTAAACGCTGCGGTCGTCGATAAACGTCGAATTTCTGCAGCATTTCCAGCAATTTTGCAGGCGTTAATTGCAACGCGTTGTCAGCCCGCCCGGCAAACTCACCCACCAGCACGGCCAGTTCCTGGCATTCACGCGGCGCCTTGAAACGCTGATTGAGTGATTTGATCGCCATTGGCTCCAGCCCTCGCAGCAAGCACGCCCAGCGCACAGCCAGCGGCTGCTGGCGCTCTGCCGCCCGGCGAAGGGCGCCCAGTACGTGCGCAGGCTGTTCCAGCTCAGGCATCAACTCGTTCAATGCGCCACAGGCCTGCAATACCTGGATGAACACTTGCGGCTGACTTTCCATCAGCGCCCGTTCGATCTCTTTCCAGCTACGTTCGGCTGTCAGCGCCTGCAATTCGCCAGATTCGGCGATCTGGCGCATCAGCGCCAGTGTTTCATCGGCGACCTTGAAGCCCAAGGGGGCGTAACGTGCGGCAAAGCGGGCAACACGTAACACACGTAGGGGATCTTCGGCGAATGCAGGGGAAACGTGGCGCAGAATGCGTTGTGCAAGGTCGGCCTGGCCATGGTAAGGGTCGAAGACCACGCCCTGTTCATCCTCGGCCATCGCATTGATGGTCAGGTCGCGGCGGATCAGGTCTTCCTCCAGCGTAACGTCCGGGCTGGCGTGAAAGGTGAACCCGCCGTAACCGCGTCCGCTCTTGCGCTCTGTGCGTGCGAGGGCATATTCCTCGCCGGTCTCTGGATGCAGGAACACCGGGAAATCAGCGCCGACCGGGCGGAAGCCCAGGGCATGCATTTCCTCGACCGTGGCGCCAACCACCAGCCAGTCGATATCACTGACCGGGAGCCCGAGCAGGCGGTCGCGTACTGCGCCGCCGACTTTGTAGATGTGCATGTGCAGCCTCCATTACTGCCCACAGGATAACCTGTTGGCAGTAATGGCGGTGCATCAGAGGTGGTGGATGACGGCGAGGTCCATGCGCCCGTAATCGCCGCTCTCGGCATGTTCCCCGCGCGGTGGCATGTGATGGGTCTTGATCACCTGGTCGCCCTGTACTGTCTCCAGGTGGATATCGAAGCCCCACAAGCGGTGCAGATGCTTGAGCACTTCCTCGGTGGAATCGCCCAGCGGTTTGCGGTTGTGCTGCTGGTGGCGCAAGGTCAGCGAGCGATCGCCGCGGCGGTCGATGCTCCAGATCTGCACGTTGGGCTCGCGGTTGCCCAGGTTGTACTGGGCAGCCAGTTGCTCACGAATTATCCGGTAACCCGCCTCGTCATGGATGGCCGGTACCAGCAGGTCGTCGCGCTGGTCATCATCGAGGATGCTGAACAGTTTCAGGTCACGCATCACCTTGGGTGACAGGTACTGCAGGATGAAGCTCTCGTCCTTGAAGCTGCTCATGGCGAACTTGATGGTAGAAAGCCAGTCACTGCCGGCAATGTCGGGGAACCAGTGGCGATCTTCCTCCGTCGGGTTTTCGCACATGCGGCGGATGTCGGTGTACATGGCAAAGCCCAGTGCATACGGGTTGATGCCGCTGTAGTACGGGCTGTCGAAACCGGGCTGGAACACCACGCTGGTGTGGGACTGCAGGAACTCGATCATGAAGCCTTCAGTGATCAGGCCTTCGTCGTACAGGTCATTCATCAGGGTGTAGTGCCAGAAGGTGGCCCAACCTTCATTCATCACCTGGGTCTGGCGCTGTGGGTAGAAGTACTGGGCGATCTTGCGCACGATGCGCACCACCTCGCGCTGCCAGGGTTCGAGCAGCGGAGCGTTCTTCTCGATGAAGTAGAGGATGTTTTCCTGCGGCTCGGAGGGGAAGCGGGCATCGTCGCGGTCACCGCCTTTGTCCGCACTCTTTGGAATCGTGCGCCACAGGTCGTTGATCTGCCGCTGCAGGTGCTCTTCCCGGTCTTTCTGACGCCGACGTTCTTCCTCAGCGGAGATCGGATAGGGGCGCTTGTAGCGGTCCACGCCGTAGTTCATCAGCGCATGGCAGGAGTCGATCAGGTCCTCCACGGCGTCGATGCCGTGGCGTTCCTCGCACTGGGCGATGTACTGCTTGGCGAACACAAGGTAATCGATGATCGATGTGGCGTCGGTCCAGGTGCGGAACAGGTAATTGCCTTTGAAGAAGCTGTTGTGGCCATAGCAGGCGTGGGCAATCACCAGTGCCTGCATGCACATGGTGTTCTCTTCCATCAGGTAGGCGATGCACGGATCGGAATTGATCACGATCTCATACGCCAGACCCATCTGGCCCCGGCTGTAGGACTTCTCGGTACTGAGGAACTGCTTGCCGTAGGACCAATGGTGGTAACCCAGCGGCATGCCGACGGACGCGTAGGCATCCATCATCTGCTCGGCAGTGATCACCTCGATCTGGTTGGGGTAGGTGTCCAGGGCGTAACGCTCGGCCAGCCGACTGATTTCCCGATCGTAGGTCTGGATCAGTTCGAACGTCCACTCGGACCCGGTGGAAATGGGTTGGCGTCTCTGTGCTCTGGCGGTCATGTGGCTAACCTGCGCTGGAAGAGTTCACGGAAGACCGGGTAGATATCGCCGGCCGATACCAACTGCTGCTGGGCGAATGTGTCGGTGAAGGCTTCGCCGATTCGCTCGTACTCGTACCACAACGCCTGGTGCTCACGGGGGGTGATCTCAACGTAAGTGTAGTACTGCACATGCGGCATGATCTGCTTGGACAGGATCTCGCGGCAGATCGGCGAGTCGTCGTTCCAGTTGTCGCCGTCGGACGCCTGGGCGGCATAGATGTTCCAGTCGGCGGCCGGGTAACGTTCAGCCATGATTTCCTGCATCATCTTCAGCGCACTGGAGACGATGGTGCCGCCAGTTTCCCGGGAATAGAAGAATTCTTCCTCGTCGACTTCGCGGGCGCTGGTGTGGTGGCGGATGAACACCACCTCGATCCGGTCGTAGTTTCGCTTGAGGAACAGGTACAGCAGGATGAAAAAGCGTTTGGCGATATCCTTGGTGGCCTGAGTCATCGAGCCGGACACGTCCATCAGGCAGAACATCACCGCCTTGGAACTGGGATTGGGTTGCTTGACCAGCAGGTTGTACTTGAGGTCGAACGTGTCGAGGAAGGGCAGGCGGTTGATGCGTGCCTTGAGCCGTTCGATTTCCTGTTCGACTTCCTGGATATCGGTGAAGTTGTCGGGTTCTTCGATTTTCAGCCGGTCCAGTTCCTTCTGTGCTTCGCGCAGCAGCGCACGGCTGCTGCCGGTCAGGGCGATGCGCCGGGCATGCGCCGAGCGCAGGGTACGGACGATGTTGATGCGTGACGGGTTGCCCTCGTTGGCGATGCCAGCACGCACGGTCTTGAAGGTGTCGGCGCCGGTCAGGTGGCGTTTGACCAGGTTGGGCAGTTCGAGGTCTTCGAACATGAATTCGAGAAACTCTTCCTGGGTGATCTGGAAGACGAAGTCATCCATCCCCTCGCCGGAGTTGCCGGCCTTGCCGCGGCCACCGCCGCCCCCGCCGCCTTGTGGCCGAGGGATATGCTCGCCAGCGGTGAACTCCTTGTTGCCTGGGTGCACGATGGTCTGCTTGCCGCCCCGGCCATGGTGCAGCACAGGTTCATCGATGTCCCGTCCCGGAATGCTGATCTGTTCGCCATGTTCCATGTCCATGATGGAACGGCGGCTCACGGCCTCTTCGACGGCCTTCTTGATGTGTTCACGGTAACGCCGCAGGAAGCGCTGGCGGTTGACCGTGCTCTTGTTCTTGCCGTTCAGGCGTCGGTCGATAACGTAGCTCATGGTCCCTCCGGTAGCTGGGAGCAGCTGCAAGCCACAAGCTTCAGACTGCTGGAATCAGCAGCCACCGCTGCTTCACGCTACGGCGCCGGGCTTGCGCTCGGCGCTGGGCAGCTTGAAGCGAGCGGCTTGTAGCTTGCCGCTTTATTGCGATTTCCTGACCCGTAGGTACCATTCCGAGAGCAGGCGAACCTGTTTGTCGGTGTAGCCACGTTCCACCATCCGCGTGACGAAGTCGTTGTGCTTCTGTTGGTCCTCCTTGCTGGCCTTGGCGTTGAAGCTGATGACCGGCAGCAGGTCCTCGGTGTTGGAGAACATTTTCTTCTCGATCACCACCCGTAGCTTCTCATAGCTGAGCCAGCTCGGGTTCTTGCCATTGTTGTTGGCGCGGGCACGCAGCACGAAGTTGACGATCTCGTTGCGGAAGTCCTTCGGATTGCTGATGCCTGCCGGTTTCTCGATCTTTTCCAGTTCTTCGTTGAGGGCGATGCGGTTGAGGATCTCGCCGGTTTCCGGATCGCGGTATTCCTGGTCCTGGATCCAGAAGTCGGCGTACAGCACGTAGCGGTCGAAGATGTTCTGACCGTATTCGCTGTAGGACTCGAGGTAGGCCGTCTGGATTTCCTTGCCGATGAACTCGATGTAGCGCGGTGCCAGGTACTCCTTCAGGTAGCGCAGGTAACGCTCGCGTACTTCGGCCGGGAACTGTTCCTGCTCGATTTGCTGTTCCAGCACGTACAGCAGGTGCACCGGGTTGGCTGCCACTTCATGTGGATCGAAGTTGAACACCTTGGAGAGAATCTTGAAGGCGAAGCGGGTCGACAGGCCGTTCATGCCTTCGTCGACGCCCGCCGCATCGCGGTACTCCTGGATCGACTTGGCTTTCGGGTCGGTGTCCTTGAGGTTTTCGCCGTCGTAGACGCGCATCTTCGAATAAATGTTGGAGTTTTCCGGCTCCTTCAGGCGTGAGAGCACGGTGAACTGGGCGAGCATCTTCAGCGTGTCTGGCGCGCAATGGGCCTTGGCCAGCGAGCTGTTGATCAGCAGCTTGTCGTAGATCTTGATCTCATCGCTGACCCGCAGGCAGTACGGCACCTTGACGATGTAGATCCGGTCGATGAACGCCTCGTTGTTCTTGTTGTTACGGAAGGTGTGCCACTCCGATTCGTTGGAGTGGGCCAGCAGGATACCGGTGTAGGGAATGGCCCCAAGGCCTTCGGTACTGTTGTAGTTGCCTTCCTGGGTGGCGGTGAGCAAGGGGTGCAGGACCTTGATCGGCGCCTTGAACATTTCGACGAATTCCATCAGGCCCTGGTTGGCCCGGCACAGAGCGCCCGAATAGCTGTAGGCATCGGCGTCGTTCTGCGGGAATTCCTCGAGCTTGCGGATATCGACCTTGCCGACCAGGGCGGAGATGTCCTGGTTGTTCTCGTCGCCCGGCTCGGTCTTGGCGATGGCGATCTGGTTAAGGATCGAGGGGTACAGCTTCACTACCCTGAACTTGCTGATGTCACCGCCGAACTCCTGCAGGCGCTTGGTGGCCCAAGGCGACATGATGGTGTTCAGGTAGCGCCGCGAGATGCCGTACTCCTCCTCGAGAATGGCCCCGTCTTCGGTGGCATTGAACAAGCCCAAGGGGGACTCGAACACTGGCGAGCCCTTGATTGCGTAGAAGGGCACCTTTTCCATCAACTGCTTGAGTTTCTCG
The DNA here is from genome assembly GCF_001320485.1 of Pseudomonas sp. NBRC 111130. Taxonomy (NCBI): domain Bacteria; kingdom Pseudomonadati; phylum Pseudomonadota; class Gammaproteobacteria; order Pseudomonadales; family Pseudomonadaceae; genus Pseudomonas; species Pseudomonas sp. NBRC 111130. The sequence continues at coordinate 40,122 of NZ_BCBG01000019.1, read as the reverse complement.
GCCAGCGACGATTTACCGCCGCCTACCGGGCCCAGCAGATAGAGGATCTGCTTCTTCTCTTCCAGGCCTTGGGCGGCATGGCGGAAGTACGAAACGATCTGGTCGATGCACTCTTCCATGCCATGGAAGTCGGCAAAGGCCGGATACCGGCGAATGACCTTGTTGGAAAAGATTCGCGACAGCCTGGAGTTGGTTGAGGTGTCGATCAGTTCTGGCTCACCGATGGCCAGCAACAGCCGTTCAGCCGCCGATGCGTAGGCACTGCGATCCTCTTTGCACAGCTCGAGGTACTCCTGCAGCGAGAGTTCTTCCTGGCGCGTAGACTCGAAGCGTTGTTGGAAGTGGCTAAAAATGCTCATGACGTCACCTCGCTCGATACGTGGAGACGACGCCGGATCAGTCAGCTGATGCTGGCATGCAACCGGGTTCGCCGATTGCTGTATACCCCCCAGAACACCCTGAAACGCTACCGATGACCCGCACGCCGGTGTACCGGCTCTCCCCTTTTTTTGGATGGCCTGCGCTTAAGAATAGTTGGTTATCCGCAAGGTCAAGGGCGCGCAGTGCAGAAGTTACGAACGACCGTTCGTCAGGTGGGCTGCGAGCCCGCGTGGGGCGCGGGCTGCAGTAAATATGAAAAAATTATTCGGCAGCGCCTTGAGCGGTCTCTGCCGGGTAGGTGGCGCGCCATAGTTCGAAGCCGCCATCGACGCTGTACACCTCGGAGAAACCTTGGCCGACCAGGTAGGCCGCTGCGCTCTGGCTGGAGTTACCGTGGTAGCAGACCACCAGGGTCGGGGCATCCAGGTCGGCATTGCGGATGAACTCGGCGACCGAGTGGTTATCCAGATGCTTGGCACCGGTGATGTGACCGGCGGCAAAGGCTTGCGGGTCGCGAATGTCGACGACTACCGCACCTTGTGCGCGCAGTGCCAGGGCCTGCTCGGGAGGGATGCGCTTGAATTCGCTCATGGTACGGCTCTCTTCAGGATTGATCGTTCAGTGTAGTGGGTTGTGCAGGCAGTCGGACATTGCCGTCGTCGGTGCAGTCGCAGCGGTGGTATTCACCGCTGTCAACGTTGTACAGGGTCATGGCGCCCCCCCACACGCAGCCGGTGTCCAGAGCGATGATGCCAGGCTCATCGACCTGGCCCTGGAGTGCAGCCCAGTGGCCGAAAATGATCGTCACGTGGCGGGAGCGGCGGTCTTTGTGGGCATACCAGGGTTTGTAGCCCTTGGGTGCGGTGCCCAGGCCTTCTTTGCTCTTGAGGTCGAGCTTGCCTGCGGGGGTGCAGAAGCGCATGCGCGTAAGGTAATTGGTGATGACCCGCAGGCGCTCGATACCGGTGAGGTGTTTGCTCCACTTGTTCGGCTCATTGCCGTACATGCCATCCAGATACAGCTTCAGTCGGCCGTCGTCGCGCAGCACTTCTTCGACTTCCGCAGCGAGCTTCAGGGCCTGGCCAAGGGTCCACTGTGGCGGGATGCCGGCATGAACCAGGGCGACGCCGCGGGGCTCGTCGTAATGCAGCAGCTTCTGCTGGCGCAGCCAGTCGAACAACTGATCGGCGTCCGGCGCCTCGATGACCTCGCGCAGGGTGTCGCTCTTCTTCAAACGCTCGACATTTTGCCAGGCAGCCAGCAGGTGCAGATCATGGTTGCCCAGCACGCACACCAGTGACTGGCGGATCGAGTAGAGGTAGCGCAGGGTTTCCAGCGACTCGGGGCCGCGGTTGACCAGGTCGCCGACCAGCCAGAGGCGGTCGACCGCGGGGTTGAAGTTGACCCGCGCGAGCAGGCACTTGAGCGGACCAAGGCAGCCTTGCAGGTCTCCGACGGCGTAGGTAGCCATCAGTGCAGCGCTCCAGGAACCGCGAGGCGGAAGGGTGCGATGTCGGCTTCGAAGCGCTTGCCGTCTTCGGCGAACATCTCGTAGCTGCCCTGCATGGTGCCGACGCGTGTGCTGATCACCGCGCCACTGCTGTAGGTGTGGCTCTGGCCAGGTTCGATGGTCGGCTGCTGGCCGACCACGCCGGCACCGCGCACTTCCTCGACTTCGCCATCACCGTTGGTGATCAGCCAGTGGCGTGACAGCAGCTTGGCTTTGACCAGGCCGTTGTTCTGCACGGTGATGGTGTAGGCGAAGGCGAAGCGACTGCTTTCGGGGTCGGATTGGTCTTTCAGGTAACGGGTCACGACGCTGACGTCGATCTGATAGCGAGGGTCGGACATGCAAGGGCCTTGGGCGAACTGACGCAATAATGCAGTCTAGGCCATTGGCAGGGTGGAGGGCCAGCGGTGTAGGGGCTTGGAGGGTGTGCTGTCAGTGCCGGCCCCTTCGCGGGTAAACCCGCTCCCACAGGGACCGCACAGGCTCCTGGGGTTGCGCAATTCCTGTGGGAGCGGGTTCACCCGCGAAAGGGCCGGTGCAGGCTGAATCAGGCTTGCTGGTCGGCCAGCTGATCGGCCAGGCGCACGAACGCCGCCAGGTCGAGCTGTTCAGGGCGCAGGCTGCCATCCACGCCAGCGGCCTCGATTGCGGCGCTGTCGAGCAGGCCTTTCATGGTGTTGCGCAGGGTCTTGCGACGCTGGTTGAACGCTTCACGCACCACCTGCTCCAGCAACCGTGCATCCTTGGCCGGGTGCGGCAGCACTTCGTGCGGCACCAGGCGCACGATTGCCGAGTCGACCTTCGGCGGCGGGTTGAACGCGCCTGGGCCGACGTTGAACAGGTGTTCCACGCGGCAGTGGTACTGGACCATGATCGACAGGCGACCCCAGTCACCCCCGCCTGGGCCGGCAGCCATGCGCTCGACCACTTCCTTCTGCAGCATGAAGTGCATGTCACGGATCAGTCCGGCATGGCTGAGCAGGTGGAAGATCAACGGGGTAGAGATGTTGTACGGCAGGTTGCCGACCACCTTCAGGCTGCGTGGTGGCACACCCAGCTGGTTGAAGTCGAACTTCAACGCATCGCCCTGGTGCAGGCGGAAATTATCGCGGCCAGCGAACTTGTGCTGCAGGATCGGGACCAGGTCCTTGTCCAGCTCGACAACGTCCAGCTGAGCGCCACTGCCCAGCAAGCCTTCGGTCAGGGCGCCCTGGCCCGGGCCGATTTCCAGCAGGTGTTCGCCGGCCTTGGCGTTGATGGCGCGCAGGATGCGGTCGATGATGCCTGCATCGTGCAGGAAGTTCTGGCCGAAGCGCTTGCGTGCCCGGTGTTGGTATTGCTCGTTCATGGTCGGTTCTCGGCCATCTGGTAGGCGGTTTCCAGGGCTACGCGCAGGCTGCCGGTGTCGACCTTGCCGCTACCGGCGAGGTCCAGGGCAGTGCCGTGGTCGACCGATGTGCGGATGATCGGCAGGCCCAAGGTCACGTTGACGGCTGCGCCAAAGCCTTTGTACTTGAGTACGGGCAGGCCCTGGTCGTGGTACATCGCCAGCACTGCATCGCAGTGCTCCAGATATTTGGGGGTAAACAGGGTATCGGCCGGCAGTGGGCCGCGCAGGTCCATGCCTTCAGTGCGCAGGCGGGCCAGCGTCGGCTCGATGATGTCGATTTCTTCGCGGCCAAGATGGCCGCCTTCTCCGGCATGCGGGTTGAGGCCGCAGACCAGGATGCGCGGGTTGGCGATGCCGAACTTGTCGCGCATGTCGGCGTGCAGGATGCGGGTAACCCGCTCCACACGTTCGGCAGTGATGGCGTCGGCAATGTCCCGCAGCGGCAGGTGCGTGGTCACCAGGGCAACGCGCAGGCCACGGGTGGCCAGCAGCATCACCACCTGGGCGGTGCGGGTCAGGTCGGCAAGAAATTCGGTATGGCCGGAGAAGGCGATACCGCTTTCGTTGATCACGCCCTTGTGCACTGGCGCGGTGATCATCCCGGCGAATTGCCCATCAAGGCAACCTTGGCCGGCACGGGTCAGCGTTTCCAGCACGAACGCCGCGTTGGCCTTGTTCAGCTGGCCCGCCACCACGGGCGCAGCCAAGGGTGTATCCCATACGTACAGGCTACCGGCAGGCGCAGGCTGGTCAGGCCATTGGCCTGGCGCTACCGCTAGCAGGTTGACCGCCAGCCCCAGCTGCGTGGCCCGCTCGGCGAGCAGGTCACGGCTGGTGATGGCAATCAGGGGATGGGGCTGGGCGTCGGCGGCGAGCAGCAGGCACAGGTCAGGGCCTATGCCGGCTGGTTCGCCGGGAGTGACGGCGAAGCGCAGGGGCTTCACTTCGCGGCCTGGTCAGCGCCAGGCAGCTTGATTTCAACGTAGGCTTCGTCGCGGATCTGGCGCAGCCAGGTCTGCAGCTCTTCGTCGTACTTGCGGTTGCGCAGCACGTTCATGGCCTGTTGCTCACGCGCCTGTTCGGTGCTGTCGGTAGCGCGACGGCCCAGCACTTCCAGGACGTGCCAGCCGTACTGGGTCTTGAATGGCTTGGTCACCACGCCTTGCTGGGCATCGGCCATCTGCTCGCGGAACTCAGGCACCAGGCTGTTCGGGTCGACCCAGTTGAGATCGCCGCCGTTGAGTGCCGAACCTGGGTCTTCCGAGAAGCTCTTCGCCAGTTCGCCGAAATCTTCGCCGTTCTGGATACGCTCGTACAGGCGCTCGGCCAGCTGCTTGGTGGCTGCTTCGCTGCGGATTTCGCTCGGCTTGATCAGGATATGACGGACATGCACTTCGTCACGCAGCACGTTCTCGCCGCCACCGCGCTTCTCTTCGAGCTTGAGAAGGATGAAGCCGTTGGGGATGCGGATTGGCTGGGTGATGTCGCCGACTGCCATGCTGCTGAGCATCTTGGCGAAGTCCGGTGGCAGCTGGGCCGCTTTACGCCAGCCCATTTCGCCACCTTCCAGGGCGTTTTCGCTGGCCGAGTTGGCAATCGCCACCTGGCCGAAGTCGGCGCCCTGGCGCAGTTGCTGGTACAGCTCGCCGACCTTGCGTGCAGCTTTCTGGATGTCGTCCGAGTTGGCGGCTTCCGGGGTCGGGATGAGGATGTTGGCCAGGCGGTACTCTTCCGACATCTGCATCTTGCCCATGTCCGAGGCGAGGAAGTTCTTCACTTCCTGCTCGGACACCTGGATGCGCTCGGCAACGCGACGCTGACGCACGCGGCTGATGATCATCTCGCGCTTGACCTGCTCACGGGCGTCGTCGAACGACAAGCCGTCATGGGCGAGGGCGGCGCGGAACTGCTCCAGGGACATGCCATTGCGCTGGGCAATGGTACCGATGGCCTGGTTCAGTTCTTCGTCGGTGATGCGGATCCCCGAACGTTCGCCAATCTGCAGCTGCAGGTTCTCGACGATCAGGCGTTCCAGTACCTGCTGCTCCAGTGCGCCGGTCGGTGGTACGCCACCGCCGCGCTTGGCGATGGTCTGCTGCACCTCGTGGACGCGCTGGTCCAGCTGGCTTTGCATGACCACGTCGTTGTCGACGATGGCTACCACGCGGTCCAGAGGTTGTACCGCGGCATGCACCGCGCCACTCAGCAATGCAGCGCCCAGCAATACCGGGCGCAGTCGATCAATAAGCTTGGTCTTCACGTGTACGGTAACCTTGAATGCCTTGGTCGAGGAACGATTCCACCTTGTTGCCCACTACGCCGCCGAGGCCTTTCAGGACGATTTGCAGGAAGATGCCGTGGTCACCCTTTTCGTTTGTCGGGGTAGCCTGGCTAAAGTCGTCGGAGTCGATCCAGTAACGGTTGATCAGGCGCAGCTTCCAGCAGCAGTTGTCGTACTCGAAGCCACCCATGGCTTCCAGGGTACGGTTGCGGTTGTAGTCATGCTGCCAGCGGGCGATCACGCTCCATTGCGGCACGAGCGGCCAGATCACCGAGAAGTCGTGCTGCTGGATCTTGTAGTAATCCTTGATGAAGTTCGGGTCGCCCGGCGTGCCATAGTCGCCGCCGCCCACTTTCCAGGTACCGGTGGTGGAATCGTAAGCGATGGTGTCATTGCGGTAGCGATAACCGAAGTTGACCACCTTGTTCGGGTTGTCTTCAGGCTGGTAGTGGAACATCGCGCTGCCCGAGCGGGTGCTGCGGCTGTCCGGGTCCCAGTTGAAGTCCGAATTGAAGCGCCAGTCGCGGTTGAAGTAGTAGTTGTACAGCAACGCGTATGGCGACACATCCGACTGCGAGTCCTTGCGGGTACGGTAGTCGATGCCGGGCAGCTGGACCTTGCGGTCCTTGAAGTAGTAGGCCTGGCCGATGCTGAAGTTCTGGCGCTCGAAGCCGTTGTCCTCGATCCAGCGGGTGGTCACACCCAGCGACAGCTTGTTCTCGTCACCGATACGGTCGGTGCCGGAGAAGCGGTTGTCGCGGAACAGCGAGTCGTAGCTGAACAGGGTTTCACCCGTGTCGAACAGCGGGATGTCCTTCTGGTCCTTGTACGGGACGTAGAGGTAGTACATGCGCGGTTCGAGGGTCTGCCGGTAGTTGGTACCGAACAGCGAGGTGTTGCGGTCGAAATACAGGCCGCTGTCGACCGAAGCGATCGGAATATCACGGTTCAGCGTGCTGTTGTAGCTGCCGTATGCCGGGTTGGCCGATTGCGCAATGGCTTGGGCCTGGCCTTGGCTGTCCAGATCGAGGTCATAGTGCGTGTAGGCATATTTCAGCTTGGGCGTGATGTAACCATAGCTGGCTTGCATCGGCAGGCTGATCGACGGCGCAACATTCAGGCGCGTGCCGTTGGCCCGTGCAATGCCACTGATGTTCTGGTCCAGGCGGCGGCCATCGGGACCGGCGGTGGTGTCGAGGTTGCCGTCCTTGTCGAACACCGTGTCGTTCTTGAGGTTACGGTCGAAGCGTACTGCTTCGGTTTCGTAACCCATGTCCAGACCGCCCGGATGGAACGGCAGTGCACCGTTGAGGGTGATCTGCGGCAGCTTGTCGTACGGCGTAATCTGCGACAGGGTCGCCATCTCGTACGCTTGCGCATTCAGGCGGGCGGTGTAGGTGTCGCCACGCCAGGTCAGGGCACCTTGCTGGTTGACCACGTCCCGGCTCTTGACGCCAATCTGGTCGGTTTCCAGGTCCTGGAAGTAGAACGGATCGCTGATGTCGGTGTAATCAACTTCAGTCATCAGGCGCTCGTCCAAGCCACCCTTGTGCTGCCAGTTGATCATCCAGCGTTCTTTCTTGTAGTCCGTCTGCAGCTTGCGATCGTCGTCCTCGTCGTTGAGGTAGCCGCCGCCGAACTGGCCTTCGCTGGACTTGGTCAGGTAGCGGAACTCGCCTTCCATCAGCAGGCCGCGCTTGGTCATGTAGCGCGGGTACAACGTGGCGTCATAGTTGGGCGCCAGGTTGAAGTAGTAAGGCGTGACCAGCATGAAGCCGGTGTCGCTGGTGCTGCTGAACGACGGCGGCAGGAAGCCGGACTGGCGACGGTCGTCGATCGGGAAGTAGATGTACGGTGTGTAGAACACCGGGAAATCTTTGACCCGCAGGGTGACGTTGGTCGCGGTACCGAAACCGGTCGCCGGGTTCAGGGTGATGTTGTTGCCCTTCAGCTGCCAGGCGTTGCTGCCCGGTTCGCACGTGGTGTACGTACCGTCCTTGAGGCGGATGATGGCGTTTTCGCCACGCTTGGCGTACAGGGCGTTGCCGCGGATGTGCGACTTGTGCATCACGTATTCGGCGTTGTCGACCTGGGCTTCGCCGGTGTCGAGCTGGATCTCTGCCTGGTCACCGACGACCAGCGAGCCGTTGTCGCGGATCTTGACGTTGCCCTTGAGCTCGCCACGGTTCTCGGCCTGGTACAGGTTGGCTTCGTCGGCTTCGGCCTGCATGCTGCCCTGGCGCATGACCACGTCACCCGCGAGGGTAGCGATCTGCTGCTCCTGCTGGTACTTGGAGACCTTGGCGTTGATGTAGGTCGGCGACTCGTCCTTCGGCGTGGAGTCGGCCATGCCCGGGCGGGTCGGCTCGATGTACGCACCGCCACAATACGGGCCGGTTTCGGCCAGCTGGGCGGCAGTGAGCTTCTCGCGTGGAACCCAGTCGAGGTGGCTGTAATCTTCGCTGCGCGACTTCAGGCCACGGCCCTTGGCCTCGGTGACCAGCATCGGCTTGTCGGCGCTCTCGGCCTCGGCCGACTCGGCTTCGGTGCCGGACGTGAGCGCAGCACCTTCGTGCACCGGGCGCGGAGGCAGGTTGTTGGCTGGGGTCTTGGGCTTGCAGTCCCAACCACCGGAGGCGGACACTTGGCAGTCGAACTGCTCGGCAGCCACCACATAGGAGGTGGCAAGAGGTTGCATGGCCAGCAGACCGCCGGTTACCAGCAACGGAAACTTTCTACGAAACGCGGGGGATTTCAATGCCATCTTATTAGTCCGGGCTTCCTGCGTGCCATCTGCCCGCGTGTGGGGCCGCACGCCTCTCGATGGTCTGAAAAAGATGCTGGATAATAAAGCATGACCCGCTTGACGGCTAGGGCCGTCGGAGACCCTTGTAATGCCTGAACACGATGTACGCCTGCAACAACTGACTGTCTGGCTCCATGAGCAGCTCGATCGACTTTTCCGCGACAACGCCTGGGGCGAGGTGCCCGAGGGCAGCCTGACCGCCGCCAGCAGCGACGCCAGCTTCCGCCGTTACTTCCGCTGGCAGGGGGCGGGCCACAGTTTCGTGATCATGGACGCGCCGCCTCCGCAGGAAAACTGCCGACCATTCGTCGCCATTGACCATCTGCTGGCCAGTGCAGGCGTGCATGTGCCGCAGATCCATGCGCAGGACCTGGAGCGCGGCTTCCTGTTGCTGGGTGACATGGGCCATCAGACATACCTGGACATCATTCAGGCCGACAATGCCGATGGCCTGTTTGCCGATGCGATTGACGCCCTGCTGGCCTTCCAGCGTCTGCCAATGGACGCGCCATTGCCCAGCTACGATGACGCCTTGCTGCGCCGTGAAGTCGAACTGTTCCCGGAGTGGTACGTAGGCCGTGAGCTTGGCCTGGCCTTCACGCAAGCGCAGAAAGCCAGCTGGCAGCGTATCAGCCAACTGCTGATCGACAGCGCCCTGGCCCAGCCCAAGGTGCTGGTGCACCGTGACTACATGCCGCGCAACCTGATGCAAAGCACCCCGAACCCAGGCGTGCTGGACTTCCAGGACGCAGTCTATGGCCCGGTCACCTACGACATCACCTGTCTGTTCAAGGACGCTTTCCTCAGCTGGCCGCAGGCGCAGGTCGAAGTCTGGTTGCGTAGCTACTGGGACCAGGCGCGAGCCGCCGGTATTCCGGTGCAGCCGGTATTCGGCGATTTCCAGCGTGCCAGTGACCTGATGGGCGTGCAGCGCCACCTCAAGGTGATCGGTATCTTCGCGCGAATCTGCCATCGTGACGGAAAACCGCGTTATCTGGCCGACGTCCCGCGATTCTTCGCCTATATAGATGAAGTGGTCAGCCGTCGCCCGGAGCTTGCCGAACTGGGCCAGCTGATTGCCGAGTTGCAAGCCGGAGCGCATGCATGAAGGCGATGATTCTTGCAGCAGGCAAAGGCGAGCGCATGCGCCCGCTGACCCTGCATACCCCCAAACCGCTGGTGCCAGTCGCGGGTCAGCCACTGATCGAATATCACCTGCGCGCGCTGGCGGCGGCCGGGTTTACCGAGGTGGTGATCAACCACGCCTGGCTTGGCCAGCAGATCGAAGATCATCTGGGCGATGGTGGCCGGTTCGGCCTGAGCATCCGTTACTCGGCCGAAGGGGAGCCGCTGGAAACCGGCGGCGGAATCTTCAAAGCCCTGCCGTTGCTGGGGAGCGAGCCCTTTGCCCTGATCAACGGCGATGTCTGGACCGACTACGACTTCACGCAACTGCGCACGCCGCTGCGTGGGCTGGCGCACCTGGTGCTGGTCGACAACCCAGGGCATCACGGGCGTGGCGACTTCCGTCTGCGCGAGGATCGGGTGATCGATGGTGACGACGCCCCCGGTACGCTGACGTTCAGCGGACTCTCGGTGCTGCACCCGGCGCTGTTCGAAGGCTGCCAGGCGGGGGCCTTCAAGTTGGCGCCGTTGTTGCGTCAGGCGATGGCGTCGGGCCAGGTGAGTGGCGAGCATTACCGTGGCCTTTGGGTGGATGTCGGTACCCTTGAGCGCTTGGCCGAGGCCGAGCGCTTGATCGGCGAGCGCGCCTGATATGTGGTGGCCAGGCACGGTAATCGGGTTGGGCGCAGGCTTCGCGGTCGCCAGTATCCCCGGGGCGCTGCTCGGTGCCTTGCTGGGCCAGGCGATGGACCGGCGCCTGCGCTTGCAGGGTTGGGACGACATGTGCGAGCGCCTGGGTGCTCGCCCGGTCCTGCAAGACGATGAGTTGCTGTTCGTCTTGCTCGGGCGGCTGGCCAAGAGTGATGGTCGTGTGGCCGAGCAGCACATTCAGCAGGCGCGGCAGGAAATGGTCCGCCTGGACATGCCCGAGGCGGCGCGGTTGCGGGCCATCGCCGCGTTCAACCGGGGCAAGGCGGGCAAAGACCGGCTGTCGGGCCACCTGCGCCGGATCCGGCTGCAGCCGCATGCTGCCGAGGGTACCCTCCGTGCCTGCTGGCGCATGGCCTGGGCCGACGGTAAGGCCGGGCGCCATGAGCGCGAGCTGTTACTGGAGTGGGGGCAAAAGCTGGGCCTGAGCCGTCGCCAGGTACAGGCAATGTCGCTGGAGTACGAGCCGCGCAAGGTGCCGGCGTCAGCGGCGGCTATGAACTATGCGGCAGCACTGCGCTTGCTGGGCATCGAGGCCGACACTGAAGGGGACCAGGTCAAGCAGGCTTACCGGCGCCTGGTCAGCAAGCATCATCCGGACAAGCTGGCGGGCAGCGGAGCAAGCGAGGCGCAAGTGCGCGAAGCGACCGAGCGGACCCGCGAACTGCACCAGGCCTATGCCATCGTGCGCAAGCGGCAGGGGTTCTAGCAGGGGCGCACAGCGCCCCTGGCCATTCACACTACTGTTGCGGGCTCATCCAGCCTCGAACCCGGCGGAACAGCTGCTCCTGCTCGCCGTCCTTGTTCGCCGGCATGGCAATCAGCGAGAGCTGCTTGTACTGGCTGTCCTTCTGCCGCTTGCTGGCCTGCAAGCGCAGCGCGGCGGCATTGCGGTCGCCGGTACGGGTGGCGTAGTAGAGGTCGGCCGTCGGCACCTTGAGGGTTGGCGTCAGGCTTTCCAGATCGTGCTCGACCCGCGCCGGCGTCTGCGCCGCCACCATCACCAGTTTCTGCACCTGCGGCGGTTGCTTCTCGCTCAGGTAGCGCGCTGCCCAATAGGCGCCGCTGCCGTGACCGATCAGCACGATGCTGCGCGAATTGTGCTGTTGCGCATAGGCTACGGCAGCATCCAGGCGGGCGAAGATGCGTTCAGCGTCGGCCACGTCGTTCTGTTCGCTGGCTTGCTCGGCGTCGGTGCTTTCTGCGGTCTCGGCGTCGGCGGCCGTGGCCTGGGCGACGTTGGCGTTGGCGTCGGCAGGGGTGTCCTTGGCCGGTGCGCTTTCGCCTGTCTTCTGCTCAGGCGCTGGCGCCGGCTTGGCCTCTACCCGCGCCTGCGGGGCGTCGGCGAGCAGGTCGGGCAGGCTCACGCTCAGGCTGTGCCAGCCGATATCCGGGAACTTGCGCCGCAGCGGCCCGACTGCATTGGGCCAGTCGGCATTCTCGCCAGCGCCAGGCACGATGATCACGGCACCTTGCGGATCAGCGAGGTTGGCCGGTTTCCAAAGGGCCAGGAAGCTGTCCGCTCCGGCCTGCAGGGTCTGTTGTTCGGCTTTTGGTACCAGGCGCTCCAGGGCTTGCGCGCCCTCCTGGCTGCGCTCCAGCAGCGGTGGGCGTGGCGCCGCGGCGGAGGGCGCCTCGGTTGCAGCCTCTGGCGTGGCCGCATCGGCGGCCAGGGCGGCGAGTGGTAGGAGCGAGGCCAGGCAGCACATTGCCAGCGTCGTGCGATAAAGTGTGGACATGAATCAACCCAAGGCCAGAATGATACCGGCAGCCTAATAGTATTTGCCCGCGGCGGCCATGCTGCATGGCCGCCCTTGCCAAGACGAGCGTGTAGATGAAGCGATTGCGTCGCCTGTTGGTTATCGGCTGGTTGTGCCTGCCCTTGATCGCGTTGGCACGGCCGCAGGTGTCGCCAGCGGTGACCTTGGAGCCTGCACAGCAGCAATGGCTCGAAAGCCATCGCAGCTTGCGTGTCGGTCTGGTGCTGCAGGCGCCCTACGCCCAGTTCGACCGGCGTCTGCAACAGCTTTACGGCGCCAACGTCGAGCTGGTGAACTGGTTGGGACAAGCGTTGGGCCTGGACCTGACCTGGCGCAACTTCACTGACCAGGCCAGCCTTGAACATGCCTTGCAGGCGGGAGAAATCGATTTTGCCCCAGGGCTGACGCAAACCCCGGCCAGCTTGCGCCTGTGGCTGTTCAGCGACCCTTACATGCGGGTCCCCCAACTGGTGGTGGGAGCGCGGACAGGGGCAATGTCGGTAGAGCTGGAAAAGCTCGATGCGCAAACCCGCGTCGCAGTGCGCATGCCCAGCGTTCTAGCCGACTATCTGCGCGGTAATTACAGCGGCCTGAACGTGCAAGGCGTGCCCAGCGAACGTGAGGCGTTGCAATGGGTGGTCGGCGGCCAGGCCAGTTACGCGGTGCTGGATGAGGCTCAGCTAAGTCGGTTGTCACGCGAAAATGAGTTCGCCGAGCTGGTAGTGGTGGGTGATATAGGTTTGCCCCAGTTATTGCGGGTGGGCTCCCGGCGCGACTGGCCAATGCTCGCCGATGTGCTCGAACGCGGGCTGCAGGCCATGCCTGCCAAGGCGCTGGAGCAACTTCACCAGCGTTGGTTGCAGCCTAAGTACCCGCGCTTGAGCGAGTCGCCGGGCTTCTGGCAGAACCTGGCGTTGCTGTTCGGCATGTTGCTGCTGTGTACCGTGGCCACCCTGGTGTGGCAGCGTCGGCAGCAACGTCAGCTGGAGCGCAGTCTGCTGGCCACGCGGGAAAGCCTGACCGAGCGGCAGGGCCGCGAAGAGGCACTGCGCCTTAGCCAGTTCGCTATCGACCAGAGTACGGTGGGCATTCTCTGGGTCAATTGGGACAGCCATGTGCGCTACGCCAACCATGCAGTGGAGGCCATGCTCGGCTATGCCGAGGCTGAGTTGCTGGAGCGCCCGCTGAGCGACTTCGAGCCGAACCTGAGCATGGACCGCTGGCTGGAACTGTGGAAGGGGGCACGCGCCGGCGACGGCGGTGCCCGGCAATTCGAAACCCAATGCCGGCGCGCTGATGGCAGCTTGCTCCCGGTGGAGCTGTCGCTCAGTTTCCTGCGTTTTCGCGATGCCGAATACCTGGTGGTGTACCTCGCCGATGTCACCGAGCGCCATCGCGCCCTGGCGGCGTTGCGCGAAAGCGAGGCGCGGCTCAAGGGTATCGCAGGCAACGTGCCGGGCCTGGTGTTCCGCCTTGAACCGGCGCCGGCCGAAGGCGAGCCGGAATTTCCCTACATCAGCGAAGGCAGCGAGGCACTGGTGGGTTACACGCCTGCGCAGATCCAGCACCCGTTGATGGGCTTGCGCAATCTCGTTCATCCGGACGACCGGGCCGACTATCACCAGGTGCAGGACCTGGCCATTGCCAGCGATCAGGACTGGTCGTGGCAGGGGCGCATCCTCACCCGTCAGGGTGAGCAACGCTGGGCCGACATCAAGGCCAGTGCCCGACGCCTGCCCAATGGCCGGGTGGCCTGGGACGGTATCGTCTGGGACATTACCCAAGGCAAGCGCGCCGAGCTGGCGCTGGCCCAGTCGCAGGAACAGCTGCGCGAACTGTCGGCGCACCTGGAGAGCGTGCGCGAAGAAGAAAAGGCCCGCATCGCCCGTGAAGTTCACGACGAGCTGGGGCAGATGCTGACCGTGCTCAAGCTGGAAGTGTCGATGTGCGAGCTGGCCTTTGCCGACCTGGATCCTGGGCTGCACGAGCGCCTGGGCAGCATGAAGCGCCTGATCGCCCAGCTGTTCCAGTTGGTGCGCGACGTAGCCACCGCGCTGCGTCCACCGATCCTCGACGCTGGCATTGCCTCGGCCATCGAATGGCAGGCGCGGCGCTTCGAAGCGCGCACACAGATACCCTGTCTGGTGCAGGTGCCGGATAATCTGCCAGCATTGAGCGATGCCAAGGCCATCGGCCTGTTCCGCATCCTGCAGGAGGCGTTGACCAACGTGATGCGCCACGCGCAGGCGCACAGTGTGGAGATCGAGCTGGTGCGGGAGGACGGGCAGCTGCGCATGACCGTCAGCGACGATGGCACCGGGTTCCGTCGGGACCAGCCCAGACCTGCCTCGTTCGGCCTGGTCGGCGTACGTGAGCGGGTGCTGATGCTCGGCGGCAGCATGGCGCTGGACAGTGAACCAGGCGAAGGCACCAGCCTGAGCGTGACCATTCCCTTGGAGTAGGAGAGCGAGCGTGATTCGAGTGCTGGTGGCCGAAGACCACACCATTGTCCGCGAAGGCATCAAACAGTTGATTGGCCTGGCCAAAGACATGCAGGTGGCGGGGGAGGCCGGGAACGGCGAGCAGTTGCTCGAAACCCTGCGCCACACACCCTGCGAGGTGGTGTTGCTGGATATTTCCATGCCGGGGGTGAATGGCCTGGAGGCGATCCCGCGAATCCGCGCGTTGCACGATGCTCCGGCGATCCTGATGCTGTCGATGCACGATGAGGCGCAAATGGCGGCCCGTGCCTTGAAAGCTGGCGCTGCTGGCTATGCGACCAAGGACAGTGACCCGGCCCTGTTGCTCACGGCGATTCGCCGGGTTGCAGGCGGCGGGCGCTATATCGATCCGGCACTGGCCGACCGCATGGTCTTCGAGGTGGGCCTGACTGAGACCCGGCCACTGCACACGCTGTTGTCAGAGCGCGAGTTCTCGGTGTTCGAGCGCTTGGCCCAGGGCGCCAACGTCAACGACATCGCCCAGCAACTGGCGCTGTCGAGCAAGACCATCAGCACCCACAAGGCCAGGCTGATGCAGAAGCTCAAGGTCAATTCACTGGCGGAGCTGGTCAAGTACGCCATGGAGCACAAGCTGGTCTGACTGTTCTGATTGCGACAGCTGCCATTGCCTGTACGGCGCCGAATCCTGTGGGAGCGGGTTACCCGCGAAAGGGTCAGGCCTGCCATTTGCACGGTGCCTGGGCTGGCCTCTTCGCGGGTGAACCCGCTCCCACCGGGATTAATGTCTGTGCTGAAAGCGCCGTTCTTGTAGGGCAATCCCTACAACAAATCTTCCAGCCGGATGAGGACATTCTCTCAGCACCGCCGATTTCCGGGCGCTGGCGGCTCTTCTACTCTTTTGCCTACGCAGTCATTCCAACAAGAAGGTGCAGGCATGAGCGAGGCGAATTCGAACGCTGCCACCAGCGAGACGCTGGTCAGCTTCCGTGGTGTGCAGAAGAGCTACGACGGCGAATCGCTGATCGTCAAAAACCTCAACCTGGACATTCGCAAGGGTGAATTTCTCACCCTGCTCGGCCCCTCCGGCTCGGGCAAGACCACCAGCCTGATGATGCTGGCCGGTTTCGAAACCCCGACCGCCGGTGAAATCCAGCTGGCCGGGCGCTCGATCAACAACGTGCCGCCGCACAAGCGCGACATCGGCATGGTGTTCCAGAACTACGCACTGTTCCCGCACATGACCGTGGCCGAGAACCTGGCCTTTCCGCTGACCGTGCGCGGCCTGAGCAAGACCGACATCAGCGAACGGGTCAAGCGGGTGCTGAACATGGTCCAGCTCGATGCTTTCGCCAAGCGCTACCCCGGCCAGCTTTCCGGCGGTCAGCAGCAGCGTGTGGCATTGGCTCGGGCACTGGTGTTCGAACCACAGCTGGTATTGATGGACGAACCGCTGGGTGCCCTCGACAAGCAACTGCGTGAACACATGCAGATGGAGATCAAGCACATTCACCAGCGCCTGGGCGTGACCGTGGTCTACGTGACCCACGATCAGGGTGAGGCACTGACCATGTCCGATCGCGTGGCGGTGTTCCACCAGGGCGAAATCCAGCAGATCGCCGACCCGCGCACCCTTTATGAAGAACCCTGCAACACCTTCGTCGCCAACTTCATCGGCGAGAACAACCGCATCAACGGCACCCTGCTGGCCAGCGATGGCAAGCGTTGCCAAGTGCAGCTGGCCCGTGGCGAGCGGGTCGAGGCGCTGGCGGTGAATGTCGGCCAGGCCGGCGAGCCGGTGACCCTTTCGGTACGCCCCGAGCGCGTGCGCCTCAACGGCCACAGCGAAAGCTGCGTCAACCGCTTCTCTGGCCGCGTGGCCGAGTTCATCTACCTGGGCGACCACGTACGGGTGCGCCTGGAGGTCTGTGGCAAGGCCGACTTCTTCGTCAAACAGCCGATCGCCGAGCTCGACCCGGCGTTGGCCGTGGGCGATGTGGTACCCCTGGGCTGGGAGGTGGAGCACGCCCGCGCGCTCGATCCGATTGCCGAAGCCCACTGATCGATTGCTTCACCAACCCTGTACTGTGGAGAAAATAATAATGCGCAAGCAGTTGAAACTGACCGCCCTGGCTCTCGGCCTGTGCGCCGCCGGCCAGAGCATGGCGGCGGACCTGACCGTGGTTTCCTTCGGCGGTGCCAACAAGGCTGCCCAGGTCAAGGCGTTCTACGAGCCATGGGAGAAGGCCGGCAAGGGCAAGATCGTCGCGGGTGAGTACAACGGTGAAATGGCCAAGGTCAAAGCCATGGTCGACACCAACAGCGTGTCGTGGAACCTGGTGGAGGTGGAGTCGCCAGAGTTGGCCCGTGGTTGCGACGAGGGCATGTTCGAAGAACTCGACCCGGCGCTGTTCGGCAATGAATCCGACTATGTGAAGGGCGCCATCCAGCCTTGCGGCGTGGGCTTCTTCGTCTGGTCCACGGTGCTGGCCTACAACGCCGACAAGCTCAAGACCGCACCGACCAGCTGGGCCGATTTCTGGGACACCAAGAAATTCCCGGGCAAGCGTGGCCTGCGCAAAGGCGCCAAGTACACCCTCGAGTTCGCCCTTATGGCCGACGGTGTTGCGCCGAAGGACGTGTATCAGGTGCTGGGCACCAAGGAGGGCGTGGATCGCGCCTTCAAGAAGCTCGACGAGCTCAAGCCAAGCATCCAGTGGTGGGAAGCCGGCGCCCAGCCGCCACAGTACCTGGCCTCGGGTGACGTGGTCATGAGCTCGGCCTATAACGGCCGCATCGCTGCGGTGCAGAAAGAGAGCAACCTCAAGGTGGTGTGGAACGGCGGCATCTACGACTTCGACGCCTGGGCGATCCCGAAAGGCGCCAAGGATGTGGAGGAGGCGAAGAAGTTCATCGCCTACACCGTGCAGCCCGAGCAGCAGAAGACCTACTCCGAGAACATCGCCTACGGCCCGGCCAACTCCAAGGCCGTCCCGCTGCTGGCCGATGCGGTGAAGAAAGACATGCCGACCACGCCTGAGAACATCGCCAACCAGGTGCAGATCGACGTGGCCTTCTGGGCCGACAACAGCGAGCAGCTGGAGCAACGCTTCAACGCCTGGGCGGCGAAGAAGTAAGAAACCGGGAAGCGGGGCCGCGCTGCGGCCCCAATTTCAGCCTGTATCGCGGAGTTCGCCATGGCCATTGCAGTGCCCCTCAACGAAGGCGCAGGTCCAAGTCTCAAGCAGCGCCTCAAGCATGCCGAGCGGGTCAACCGCTGGAAGGCGCAGGCGTTGATAGCGCCGCTGGCGCTGTTTCTCCTGCTGGTGTTCCTGGTGCCGATCGCGGCGCTGCTGTACAAGAGCGTCGGCAACCCGGAAGTGGTCGGCGGCCTGCCGCGCACGGTCGAGCTGATCAGCCAGTGGGACGGCAAGAGCCTGCCCGGCGAAGACGTCTACAAGGCGCTGAGCCAAGATTTGGCCGAGTCGCGCAAGAACCAGACCCTGGGCGACCTCTCCAAGCGCCTGAACATGGAGCTGGCCGGCTACCGCAGCCTGCTGGCCAAAACCGCACGGGCGCTGCCGTTCAAGGCCGAGCCTGCCTCATACAAGGATGCCTTGCAGGCAGTCGACGAGCGTTGGGGCGACCCGGCCTACTGGCAGGCGATTCGCCGCAATACCAGCTCGCTGACCTCGTTCTACCTGCTGGCGTCGCTCGACCACCGCATCGATGACCTTGGCGAGCTGGCCAAAGCCACCCCCGACCAGGCCATCTACCTGGATATCTTTGCCCGCACCCTGTGGATGGGTGTGGTGATCACCGCCATCTGCCTGGTACTGGCCTATCCACTGGCCTACCTGCTGGCCAACCTGCCGACCCGGCAGAGCAACCTGCTGATGATCCTGGTGCTGCTGCCGTTCTGGACCTCGATCCTGGTACGGGTCGCTGCGTGGATCGTGCTGCTGCAGTCCGGCGGTTTGATCAACAGTGCGCTGATGGCGATGGGCATCATCGACCAGCCACTGGAACTGGTGTTCAACCGCACTGGCGTGTACATCTCGATGGTGCACATCCTGCTGCCATTCATGATCCTGCCGCTGTACAGCGTGATGAAAGGTATTTCGCCGAGCTACATGCGTGCGGCGATTTCGCTGGGCTGCCACCCGTTTGCCAGCTTCTGGCGGGTGTACTTCCCGCAGACCTACGCCGGGGTAGGCGCCGGTTGCCTGCTGGTATTCATCCTGGCCATTGGCTACTACATCACCCCGGCGCTGCTCGGCAGCCCGAACGACCAGATGGTCAGCTACTTCGTCGCCTTCTATACCAACACCAGCATCAACTGGGGCATGGCCACTGCCCTGGGTGGCTTGCTGCTGCTGGCGACCGTGCTGCTGTACCTGATCTATAGCTGGCTGGTCGGCGCCAGCCGCCTGCGCCTGAGCTGAGGAGCCTTGAGATGCTGAGCCCCTACATGTCGCCCGTCGAACGGGTCTGGTTCTACACCCTGCGCATCCTCTGCGGTCTGATCCTGCTGTTCCTGGTGTTGCCGGTGCTGGTGATCGTGCCGCTGTCGTTCAATAGCGGCAGTTTCCTGGTCTATCCACTGCAAGGCTTTTCGCTGCAGTGGTACCACGACTTCTTTGCCTCCGCCGAGTGGATGCGGGCATTGAAGAACAGCATCATCGTCGCGCCAGCGGCCACGGTACTGGCCATGGTGTTTGGCACCCTGGCGTCGATCGGCCTGACCCGTGGCGATTTCCCGGGCAAATCGCTGGTGATGGCGCTGGTGATTTCGCCGATGGTGGTACCGGTGGTGATCATCGGCGTGGCCAGCTACCTGTTCTTCGCCCCGCTGGGCATGGGCAACAGTTTCACCTCGCTGATCCTGGTGCACGCAGTGCTGGGCGTGCCGTTCGTCATCATCACCGTGTCGGCGACCTTGCAGGGCTTCAACTACAACCTGGTGCGTGCGGCTGCCAGCCTCGGCGCCTCGCCGTTGTTGACCTTCCGTCGGGTGACCTTGCCGCTGATCGCCCCCGGGGTGATCTCGGGGGCACTGTTCGCCTTTGCCACGTCGTTCGACGAAGTGGTGGTGACGCTGTTCCTCGCCGGACCGGAGCAGGCGACCCTGCCGCGGCAGATGTTCAGCGGCATTCGCGAGAACCTCAGCCCGACCATTGCAGCTGCGGCGACGCTGTTGATTGCCTTCTCGGTGGTCTTGTTGCTGACCCTGGAGTGGTTGCGTGGGCGTAGCGAGAAGCTCAGGACTCAACAACCTGCCTGATGATGCATTGTCTGTACCGGCCTCTTCGCGGCTAAAGCCGCTCCCACAGGAGGTATGCGAACCCTGTGGGAGCGGCTTTAGCCGCGAAGAGGCCGGTACAGGTTGATGCTAATCAGCCCTGATAGACTTCCCTGAGTTACAATGCGCGCCACCGTGATTCTGCCAACAGGTGCGCCATGCAGCCCTACGCTATTGCCCCCTCCATTCTCTCTGCCGATTTCGCCCGTCTGGGCGAGGACGTCGACAAGGTTCTGGCTGCGGGTGCCGACATCGTCCACTTCGATGTCATGGACAACCACTACGTACCCAACCTGACCATCGGCCCGATGGTCTGCACCGCGCTGCGCAAATACGGCGTGACCGCGCCGATCGACGTGCACCTGATGGTCAGCCCGGTCGACCGCATCATCGGCGACTTCATCGAGGCCGGCGCCACCTACATCACCTTCCACCCGGAAGCGTCGCAGCACATCGACCGCTCGCTGCAACTGATCAAGGACGGCGGCTGCAAGGCCGGCCTGGTGTTCAACCCGGCCACCAGCCTGGATGCCCTGAAGTACGTGATGGACAAAGTCGACATGGTCTTGCTGATGAGCGTCAACCCAGGCTTCGGCGGGCAGAAGTTCATCCCTGGCACTCTCGACAAGCTGCGCGAAGCGCGTGCGCTGATCGATGCCAGCGGCCGCGACATCCGCCTGGAGATCGACGGCGGCGTCAACGTCAACAACATTCGCGAAATCGCCGCCGCTGGCGCTGATACCTTCGTAGCCGGCTCGGCGATCTTCAACGCCCCTGACTACCAGGAAGTCATCGCCAAGATGCGTGCCGAACTGGCCCAGGCCCGCCCATGAGTGGCTTCGAGCAGCTGTTCCCGGGGACGCTGCCCAGGCTGGTGATGTTCGATCTGGACGGTACGCTGATCGACTCGGTCCCCGACCTGGCCGCCGCCGTGGATCGCATGCTGCTCGAACTGGGGCGCCCGCCAGCGGGTCTTGAGGCGGTGCGCCACTGGGTTGGCAACGGCGCCCAGATACTGGTGCGCCGCGCGCTGGCCGGTGGCATCGAGCATGAAGAGGTGGACGATGCGCTGGCCGAAAAGGGGCTGGCGCTGTTCATGGACGCATACGCCGAACACCATGAGCTCACTGTGCTCTACCCCGGCGTGAAAGACACCCTGCGCTGGCTGCAGAAGCGGGGCGTGGAAATGGCGCTGATCACCAACAAGCCGGAGCGCTTTGTCGCACCGTTGCTGGACCAGATGAAGATCGGCCGCTACTTCCGCTGGATCATCGGTGGCGATACCTTGCCGCAGAAAAAGCCCGACCCGGCGGCGCTGCTGTTCGTCATGCAGATGGCCGGTGTCAGCCCGCAGCAGTCGCTGTTCGTCGGCGATTCGCGCAGCGATGTGCTGGCGGCCAAAGCAGCCGGGGTGCAATGTGTGGGTCTCACCTATGGCTACAACCATGGCCGGCCAATCACCGAGGAATCGCCCAGCCTGGTGGTCGACAACCTGCGCGCTCTGCTGCCTGGTTGCGCAGACCCGGCCACTGGGATAACGTTGGCGGACCTTCAAGCCTCCCAAGACAGAGAGTCCACCGTGGCGGTCACTGGCAAATTCTGGATGAAAGTCATCAAGGCCCTGGCCCGTTGGCGCTGGCGCGCCTGACTCATGCCTGCCGGCGCCTGCCGGCCCGTCCGCTTGCCCGACCCTATTGCTGCTTGCCACGAGGCTACCCATGACCCGCGAAGAATTCCTGCGCCTGGCCGCTACCGGCTACAACCGCATCCCTTTGGCCTGTGAAACCCTGGCCGACTTCGACACGCCGCTGTCGATCTACCTGAAACTGGCCGACCAGGCCAACTCCTACCTGCTCGAGTCCGTGCAGGGCGGTGAGAAGTGGGGCCGTTACTCGATGATCGGCCTGCCGTCGCGCACCGTCATGCGCGTGCATGGTTACCGCGTGAGCATCCTGCAGGATGGCGTGGAGGTGGAAAGCCACGACGTCGAAGACCCGCTGGCCTTTGTCGAAAGCTTCAAGGACCGCTACAAGGTCGCCGACATCCCTGGCCTGCCGCGTTTCAACGGTGGCCTGGTCGGCTACTTCGGCTATGACTGCGTGCGCTATGTCGAGAAGCGCCTGGGTGCCAGCCCGAACCCAGACCCGCTGGGCGTGCCGGACATCCTGCTGATGGTTTCCGACGCGGTGGTGGTGTTCGACAACCTGGCGGGCAAGATGCACGCCATCGTGCTGGTTGACCCGGCGCAAGAGCAGGCCTTCGAGCAAGGCCAGGCACGCCTGCAAGACCTGCTGGAAACACTGCGCCAGCCCATCACCCCGCGTCGCGGCCTGGACTTGAGCGGCCCGATGGCTGCCGAACCGGCGTTCCGCTCCAGCTACACCCGGGACGACTATGAGAACGCGGTGGGCCGTATCAAGGAATACATCCTGGCCGGTGACTGCATGCAGGTCGTGCCGTCGCAGCGCATGTCGATCGACTTCAAGGCTGCACCCATCGACCTGTACCGCGCGCTGCGCTGCTTCAACCCGACGCCGTACATGTACTTCTTCAACTTCGGCGACTTCCATGTGGTCGGCAGTTCGCCGGAAGTGCTGGTGCGAGTAGAGGACAACCTGGTCACCGTACGCCCGATCGCCGGTACCCGCCCGCGTGGGGCTACCGAAGAAGCGGACCGGGCGTTGGAAGACGACCTGCTGTCGGACGAGAAAGAGATCGCCGAGCACCTGATGCTCATCGACCTCGGCCGCAATGACGTGGGTCGGGTCTCGTCCACCGGTAGCGTGCGCCTGACCGAGAAGATGGTGATCGAGCGCTACTCCAACGTGATGCACATCGTGTCCAACGTCACCGGCCAACTGCGTGAAGGCCTGACCGCGATGGATGCGCTGCGGGCAATCCTGCCGGCGGGCACCTTGTCGGGTGCACCGAAGATCCGTGCGATGGAGATCATCGACGAGCTTGAGCCGGTCAAGCGTGGCGTCTACGGTGGTGCGGTCGGCTACTTCGCCTGGAACGGCAACATGGATACCGCGATTGCCATCCGTACAGCGGTGATCAAGGATGGCGAACTGCATGTGCAGGCAGGTGGCGGCATCGTTGCCGACTCGGTGCCGGCGCTGGAATGGGAAGAGACCATCAACAAGCGCCGGGCGATGTTCCGTGCCGTGGCGCTGGCTGAGCAGACTACCGCCAAGTAAATCGATTGGGGCCGCTTTGCGGCCCTTAGCGGGCTTGCCCGGTCCCACAGATATTGCGCAAGTCTTGAAGCATGTGCGATCCCTGTGGGAGCGGGCAAGCCCGCGAAGGGCTGCAAAGCAGCCCCAAGGATTTAGAAGTCGATGCTGACGCCCAGACTCACACCCTGCTGAGTCAACTCATCACTTTTGCGCCAGTTGTAGTTCCCGCGCAGGTTCACCCCCGCCACCAGTTCATGGCTCACTCCCAGGCTCGCCCGGGTCAAATCACTGTGCGGCGTATACCCGGTCAGCGTGAAGTCATTGGCCGGCAACGTCGTCAGGTGCAAGGCCACATCCTGTTGGTCATCCTCGAACTCATGCTCATGCGCCACCTCGGCAACCAGCCGGGTGCTCGGCAGTACCTGCACGCTGCCTAGCAGCCCAACGCCCAGGCGCCGCGAAGTCCGCTCCTGATCATCAAAGCCCAGCGCAGTCGATCGCCCGCTTTTTTCGTCATAGCCATCGACTTTTACCCGCGCATGATCGGCACTGATAAAAGGTGCCAGTTGCCAGCTGCTGCTTTCGGCCGCCAGGTTGTAGCCCACCCGGGCAGTCACGGCCCAAGCCTCGCCATCGGTGTCACCCTTTTCACTACGGTCGTTGACGCCAAGTGCGAAGGTGCGCTTGAGGTCGTGGTAGTCCAGACGACCCGCGCTCAACGCGGCATCGGCCCACCAGCGGTCCTGCCGGAACTGGGCGAAGGCGCTGGCCAGGTAGCTGTCGAGCTTGTAGTCCGAGTCCTGTTCACCGGCCTCCAGCTTCTGCCGGTATACACCACCGGCAAGGCCCAGGCGCCAGGCGTCGTTGAGACGGTAACTGCCGCCCAAGGTCAGGTTGTAGCCGTGTCCGTCAGCGCTGGCAGCACTGCGCTGGTCATCGAAGTCCAGGTCCTGGCCACCGGTGCTGACGAAAGCTTGCCATTGGCCGACGGCCTGCCAGGGTGACTGCCACTGATTGCGCAGTTCGTCCTGGTGCGCACGCAAGCTGGCGTGAGCCATTTCCGGCAACAGGGTCAACTCCCAGGGAGCAGAAATGATCGAATAGGCGTAGTCGGCAATCAGTTGCTGGCCGGCAATGGTTGGGTGTACTGAGTCATTGAACAGCAGTTTGGTCGGATCTGGCGTTGTGCCATTTATGCCATATATCGGGTTCCCCAAGCATCCTTCGCCGCTGTAGCAGGTGCCAACCAGGTTCTGGCCGATAGCCAGGCCGAACTGACTGGGGCTGGCCAGGGCCTCGCTCAGCAGCACGGGAATGTTCAGCGGGATGATTTCGGCATCGATCTGCCTCAGTTGGCTGAGCAGCGACTGGTTGAATGCACCGGAAAGCAGCGACAGCGGGTTTTGCTGGGGCGTGCCGCTGAAGTTTGGGGTTTGTCCGAGGTCAGGCAGCAGCCAGACCATGATGTAGCGAGCCCCGCCCTGCTGCAGCGCCTGGGCACTGGCGGCCAGACGGCCGCCGGCGGCGATGGCATCGGCCGGGCTGTTCACCAGCCCCTGCAGGAAATCGTTGCCGCCGCCGGTCAGGTAGTACAGCGCATTGGGGTCGGCACGCAGGCCGTTGGCCAGGTAGCCCGGTTTTTCCCGTAGAACCAGTCCGGCACCAGGGCGACCTGGCGGAATGATGGTTTCGGACGTGCTGGTGATCGAATTCAGGATCTGCTGGGTGGTGTAGCCGCCGACCGCCCAGTTGTTGCCATCGGCAATCCCCAGCAACGGATTGACGGGGGAGGTGGAGGGGCCGAGCGCTGTCGGGTTCACTCCCAGCCGACCGCCCAGGATCATCGGCGACACCGGGGCGTAGTCGCCATTGGCATTGCGGTTGGTGAAGCGTGCGCCACCAAACTGCCCGGCGTCGCTGAGGCTGTCGCCAAAAACTATCAATGTGGAGTAGGGCGAAGGCGCGGCGAAGGCCTGGCTGCAGGCCAAGGCCAGCGAGGCGAGGGTGAACCGTACCAGGGGGGCTTTTCGCATCGTTGAACATCCTATTCATTGTTTTTATGAGGAGTAGCTGCTCGACCTTAGCAAATCGCTTTGCATCCC
The DNA here is from genome assembly GCF_001320485.1 of Pseudomonas sp. NBRC 111130. Taxonomy (NCBI): domain Bacteria; kingdom Pseudomonadati; phylum Pseudomonadota; class Gammaproteobacteria; order Pseudomonadales; family Pseudomonadaceae; genus Pseudomonas; species Pseudomonas sp. NBRC 111130. The sequence continues at coordinate 15,119 of NZ_BCBG01000019.1, read as the reverse complement.
TCCCAAGTCCATTCGTTTCCCCGTGTTTACGGGCATATTGCGCCAGCCGCCCCGGTAGGCTACTGTGCCTGCAAGTATGAGCGAGACCTATCCTGTGTTGATCGTCAGCAAACTCTTGATGCGCGTAATCAAGGCCCATGCCCGTTGGCGTTGGCGCGCCTGACTTTATCTCCTGCCGGCCAGTCCGGCCCGTCCCCGTTTACCTTCCTGTCCGTTTAGCGACTGCCCTTCGTGGCCAAACCGTGCCTGCGGTGGTGTAGGAAGGTTCGTTTTTTGAAGTCAGTAGATTCAAGAGGTTTAGCCCGATGTTACTGATGATCGACAATTACGACTCATTCACTTACAACGTTGTTCAGTACCTTGGCGAGCTGGGTGCCGAGGTCAAGGTCATTCGCAATGATGAAATGACCATCGCCGAGATCGAAGCCCTCAACCCCGAGCGCATCGTTGTTTCCCCAGGCCCGTGCACGCCGAGCGAAGCAGGCGTGTCCATCGAAGCCATCCTGCATTTTGCCGGCAAGCTGCCGATCCTCGGCGTATGTCTGGGCCACCAGTCCATCGGCCAGGCCTTCGGCGGTGATGTGGTGCGTGCCCGTCAGGTCATGCATGGCAAGACCAGCCCGGTGCACCACCGCGACCTCGGCGTGTTCGCCGAGCTCAACAACCCGCTCACGGTAACCCGCTACCACTCCCTGGTGGTCAAGCGCGAAACCCTGCCGGATTGCCTGGAGGTCACCGCCTGGACTGCCCATGAAGACGGTTCGGTCGACGAGATCATGGGCCTGCGCCACAAGACCTTGAACATTGAAGGGGTACAGTTCCACCCCGAGTCCATCCTCACCGAGCAGGGCCACGAGCTGTTCGCCAACTTCCTCAAGCAGACCGGCGGCCGCCGCTAAGGATTGATCATGGATATCAAGAGCGCGTTGGGCCGCATCGTCGGTCACCTGGACCTCAGCACCGATGAAATGCGTGACGTCATGCGCCAGATCATGACCGGCCAATGCAGCGAGGCGCAGATCGGCGCCTTCCTGATGGGCATGCGCATGAAGAGCGAGAGCATTGACGAGATCGTCGGTGCGGTCTCGGTGATGCGCGAGCTGGCTGACAAAGTCGAACTGAAAAGCCTCGATGGCGTGGTGGATATCGTCGGTACCGGCGGTGATGGCGCCAACATCTTCAACGTTTCCACCGCGTCCGCGTTTGTCCTCGCCGCTGCCGGCTGCAGCGTGGCCAAGCATGGCAACCGTGCCGTGTCGGGCAAGAGCGGCAGCGCCGACCTGCTGGAAGCCGCCGGTATCTACCTGAACCTGACTCCGACCCAGGTCGCTCGCTGCATTGACAGCTTGGGCATCGGTTTCATGTTCGCCCAGAGCCATCACAGTGCCATGAAACATGCCGCTGGCCCGCGTCGCGATCTGGGGCTGCGTACCCTGTTCAACATGCTCGGCCCGCTTACGAATCCGGCCGGTGTGAAGCACCAGGTGGTCGGTGTGTTCACCCAGGCGCTATGCCGCCCGTTGGCCGAGGTCCTGCAGCGGCTGGGCAGCAAGCATGTGCTGGTGGTGCACTCGAAGGATGGCCTGGACGAGTTCAGCCTGGCTGCGCCAACCTTCGTCGCCGAGCTGAAGAATGACGAGATCACAGAGTATTGGGTCGAACCCGAAGACCTAGGCATGAAGAGCCAGAGCCTGCATGGCTTGGCTGTCGAGACGCCGCAGGCCTCGCTGGAGCTGATCCGCGATGCCCTGGGCCGGCGCAAGACCGAAAACGGCCAGAAGGCCGCTGAAATGATCGTGCTCAATGCTGGCGCGGCACTGTATGCCGCTGACCATGCCATGAGCCTGAAGGCTGGCGTGGAACTGGCCCACGACGTACTGCACACCGGGCTGGCCTGGGAGAAACTGCAGGAACTGGGCGCCTTTACTGCAGTATTCAAGGTGGAGAACGAAGCATGAGTGTGCCGACGGTGCTGGAAAAGATCATCGCCCGCAAGTTCCAGGAAGTGGCCGAGCGCAGCGCGCGCGTCAGCCTTGCCGAACTGGAGCGCCTGGCCAAGGCAGCTGATGCCCCGCGTGGCTTTGCCAATGCGCTGATCGAGCAGGCCAAGCGAAAGCAGCCGGCGGTAATCGCCGAAATCAAGAAGGCTTCGCCAAGCAAAGGCGTGATCCGCGAGAACTTCGTGCCGGCGGACATCGCCGTCAGCTACGAGAAAGGCGGGGCGACCTGCCTGTCGGTGCTGACCGATGTGGATTACTTTCAGGGCGCAGACGAGTACCTGCAGCAGGCCCGCGCGGCTGTTTCGCTGCCGGTGATCCGCAAGGACTTCATGGTCGACCCGTACCAGATCTTCGAGGCCCGTGCCCTGGGTGCCGACTGCGTGCTGTTGATCGTGTCGGCGCTGGATGATGTGAAGATGGCGGAGCTGGCTTCGGTGGCCAAGGATGTCGGCCTCGACGTGCTGGTCGAGGTGCATGATGGCGATGAGCTGGAGCGTGCGCTGAAGACCCTCGATACGCCGCTGGTGGGGGTGAACAACCGTAACCTGCACACCTTCGAAGTCAGCCTGGAAACCACCCTCGACCTGCTGCCACGCATTCCACGAGAGCGTCTGGCGATTACCGAGAGCGGAATTCTCAACCGTGCCGATGTCGAGCTGATGGAGATCAACGAGGTCTACTCGTTCCTGGTCGGTGAGGCGTTCATGCGCGCACCGCATCCGGGGCTGGAGCTGCAGCGGTTGTTCTTCCCGGATCAGGTGAAGAAGACTGTTCAGCCTCTGGACTGATCGAAACAAAGCCGGCTTGATGCCGGCTTTTTCATGCCCGCAAAAACAATATGAAAGGTGGATCAATGACCGATCAACCCCTGGCCCTAACCGTCGAGCAGGGCCTGCATGCCGAGCAGGAGCTACTCGCTGCCGTCTGCCGTGGCGAGCGCGATTGCGGCGTGCTGTTCTGGCGCCCCACCGATCACGCCCTGGTCATGCCACGCCGCATGAGCCGCCTGGACAACTTCGAAGCCGCCTGCTCGGAGCTGGCAATTGCCGGCTGGCCGGTCCTGCTGCGTGAAACCGGTGGTGAGCCGGTGCCGCAGTCGCACGCGACGGTGAACGTTGCACTGGTCTACGTGGCCCCGCGTAGCGAAGGCGATCATGGCCGAATCGAAAGCGCCTACGAACGCCTGTGCCTGCCATTGTGCGATGTGCTGCGCGAGTGGGGCGGCGTCGCTTCGGTGGGTGAAATCGATGGTGCCTTCTGCGATGGTCGTTACAACGTCAACCTCAATGGCCGCAAACTGGTCGGTACGGCCCAGCGCTGGCGCCAGGGCCTGGGTGGCAAACGCCCGGTGGTGCTGGTGCATGGCGCGCTGCTGCTGGACAACGAGCGCGAGTCGATGGTCGCGGCGGTCAACCGCTTCAATGAGTGCTGCGACCTGGAGCAACGCTGTCGCGCCGACAGCCATATCGCCCTGCACGAAGTGGCGCCTGAGGCGCCCTGGTTCGAGCGCCTGTCCCTGGCCTACCGCGACGTGCTGGCGGCGCTGCCCAAGGATTAACGAGTGCCGTAGACCACCATGGTCTTGCCCTTGACCTGTACCAGGCTGCGTTCTTCGAGGTCTTTGAGGACGCGGCCGACCATTTCCCGTGAGCAACCGACGATTCGACCGATTTCCTGACGGGTGATCTTGATCTGCATGCCGTCCGGGTGGGTCATGGCATCAGGTTGCTTGCACAGGTCGAGCAGGCAACGGGCCACGCGGCCGGTAACGTCGAAGAAGGCCAGGTCGCCGACCTTGCGCGTGGTGTTGCGCAGGCGCTGGGCCATCTGGCTACCCAGGGCGTAGAGAATCTCCGGGTCCTGGCGGGCCAGTTCGCGGAACTTGTCGTAGCTGATCTCTGCCACTTCGCACTCGGTCTTGGCACGTACCCAGGCGCTGCGCTGTTGCTCGCCGCCTGCCGGTTCGAATAGCCCCAGCTCGCCAAAGAAGTCGCCATTGTTGAGGTAGGCGATGATCATCTCGTGACCTTCGTCGTCTTCGATCAGGATGGTGACCGAGCCCTTGATGATGAACGACAGCGTTTCGGCACGGTCGCCTGCGCAGATGATATTGCTTTTGGCGGTGTAGCGGCGGCGCTGGCAATGAACCAGCAGTTTGTCGATGTTCTTGATCTTGGCGGGTAGGGCTGAGGCAACCATCACGAAATCCTGTTCGAGGCGAGGCATAGGCTCTTCTAGACCTTGTCTGACGCGACGCGCCAGTCAATTGGCGCCAGCTTATCAGACAGCGCTTGAAGTTTTGCCACTAAAGCGACTCGCATTGAGCTTTTCCGACAGGCATACAAGGCTTAAGCTGACACCCTTTTGCGAATCCAGGAGTACGGACAGATGAAGGCACGCATCCAGTGGGCCGGTGAAGCGATGTTCCTCGGTGAGTCGGGGAGCGGCCACGTGGTGGTAATGGACGGCCCGCCCGAGGCGGGCGGCCGCAACCTGGGCGTGCGCCCGATGGAAATGCTCCTGCTCGGCCTTGGAGGCTGCAGCAGCTTCGACGTGGTGAGCATCCTGAAGAAGTCGCGCCAGGCGGTGGAAAGCTGCGAAACGTTCCTGGAAGCCGAGCGTGCCAGTGAAGACCCGAAGGTGTTCACCAAGATCCACATGAACTTCGTGGTCAAAGGGCGAGGGCTGAAAGAGGCTCAGGTCAAGCGTGCGGTGGAGCTGTCGGCTGAGAAGTACTGCTCGGCGTCGATCATGCTCGAACGTGCCGGTGTTGAAATCACCCATGGCTATGAAATCGTAGAGCTGGGCTGAGTCCGACGATCGGGGCCGAGCAGCGGCCCCGGCGAGCCGCAGTCAGTCACGCAGGGCCGGGAAGGCTCTCAGCAACCATGCCGGCAAACTGCTTCTGACCGCCCGGCTCAACTGCTCCCGCCGCTTTTGATACCCCAACCCCAAGCCGATCACCCCCAGCCCGATGAAGCTCAGCACCAGCGGGAACAGCAGCGATTCGGCAAACACGTCGTAAGACAGATAACCCAGATAAGCTGCTACCCCCAGCGCGCCGAACACCATGAACACCGGCCGGCGCAACAACACCGCAGCACCCATCAAGGCCAGGTTGATCAGGCAATACAGAGCCTTGCCCAGTTCACTGTCGCTTTCCATCATCGTCAGCCCGCCCCAGAATGCCGCCAGGCCAGCCAGATAGCCCCAGTGGGCATAGTCCTCGCGGGTACGCCCATCTACGATCAGGAATACCAGGAGCAAGCCGAGCCCGAACCACAGTGACACCGTGCGCCGCTGTTCCCAGGAGAAGGGCGAGCCGTACACCCATTCGCTCAGGTCCATCGACATGAACCACAGGGCCACGGCGATCGGCATCACCACGAAGGGGTAGGGAACCAGGCGCAGCATTAGCAGCCCGGCAACCACGGTGGCGACCTCCATCAGCAGCCAGCCGCCCTGCACGTAGGTGTAGTACTGGTGATAGTCCGCCTGTGCATCATCCAGTGGCCACCAACCCGTCAGGCGCTCGATGGCGAACACGACCAACGGCACGATACTGACCGCGACGGCGGCCAGTACCCCGGCGGCAACCGGTTGCTTGCGCCCCTGCAGGTTGAGGGCGAACGAGGTGAGGACAACGACATAAAGCGTGGCGATGGCCAGCAAGGCTCCGTCACCCATTGTCATCCAGGCTTCGGTGAGCAGCCAGCCCATTGCCCCCATGATCAGCAGCGCGCCGAAGTAAAAGGCGACATGGGCAAGCTGGAAATTGCCCTGGGCTGGCGTTTGCTGGCGCAGGAAAGCCAGCAAGGCCTGGTCTTGGCCAGGCTGCAGAATGCCGGCTTGCACGGCGCGCGCCAGGTCCTTGGCGTCGATACGGTCCCTCATGCGTGTGTCCTTGTCAGATGCGGTAGGTACTTTTGGTCATGACCTTGGCCAGCAGGCTCATGCCGAAACGCACCGGCATCGGGAAGCGGTAGCCGCCAGCTTCAAGGGCAGACTCGGCGTGCTGCTCTTCATCCACGCGCATCTGTTGGAGAATGGCGCGGGATTTCTCGTCTTCCTGCGGCAGCTGTTCCAGGTGTTCGTCCAGGTGTTTGCAGACCTGATGCTCGGTAGCTGCGACGAAACCCAGGCTGACTTTGTCGCTGACCAGGCCGGCGAGAGCGCCAATGCCGAATGACATGCCGTAGAACAGTGGGTTGAGCACGCTCGGGTGGCTGCCCAGCTGACGGATACGTTGTTCGCACCAGGCCAGGTGGTCGACTTCCTCTTCGGCAGCATGTTCCATGGCCTTGCGCACTTGCGGCAGCTTGGCGGTCAGGGCCTGGCCCTGATACAACGCCTGGGCGCAGACTTCGCCGGTATGGTTGATGCGCATCAGCCCGGCGATGTGGCGGGTCTGGTTGTCATCCAGTTCCGCATCAGGCTGGATGATCGCCGGCGACGGGCGGGAGGGTTGGCCGCTGAAGGGCAGCAAGGTGCGCATGGCGGTATCGGCCTGCAGCAACAAGCGGTCGAGCGGCGAGTAGTGACGTTCGGTAGCCATCGGGCACCTCCGCTGAAGTGATGCCCGACAGTTTACCTCAATCGCTCAGGAGGAGCTTGCCTTGGGTCAGCCCGGCGGCCAGTGCATCTGGCGCTGGCCAAGCACGTGCATGTGGATGTGATAGACGGTCTGGCCGCCTTGCTCGTTACAGTTCATGACCACGCGGAAGCCATCCTCGCAGCCCAGTTCCTTGGCCAGGCGCTGGGCGGTAAACAGGATGTGGCCGGCCAGGCCCTTGTCCTCTTCGGTCAGGTCATTGAGGGTGCGGATGTGCTTCTTCGGGATGACCAGAAAATGCACCGGCGCCTGCGGCGCGATGTCATGGAACGCCAGAACCTGGTCGTCCTCGTAAATGATCTTCGCCGGGATCTCCCGGTTGATGATCTTGATGAATAGATCTTCCACAGCACTTGCTCCATGGTGAGTGTCGGGCCGAGTGTACTCAGCCGGGCGTCACTCGCCCAGTGGCTATTCCATGCCAACCGGGCAGTAACGGCGATGGATGAAGCCGGCCAGCTTGCGTGTCAACCAGCGCGGCAGCAGGCGCGGAGCGAAGGCCAGCCAGCGATTACGGCGTACCGGCATGATCACTGCGCGATTTTTCGCCAATGCGCGCACCGTGTACAACGCCACTTCTTCAGGGCTCAGGCAACGGCTGTTGCCTTCAAGCCGGGGGATGCGCCGGCGCGACGAGCGTACCGGGCCGGGGCAAAGTACCGATACCTTGATGCCAGCAGGCTTGAGCTCTTCGCGCAGCGCTTCGCTGAAGTGCATCACATAGGCTTTGCTGGCGGCATAGGTGGCCATGCCCGGCCCCGGTGCCACAGCGGCCAGCCCAGCGACGTTGAGGATCTGCCCGCCACCTTGCACCGCCATCAGGTTGCCAATGGCGTGGCACAGTCGGCTCAGGGCAAGGATGTTGACCTCCAGCAAGTCCTGTTCGTCGGCCCACTCGTGGGCCAGGAACGGGCCATAGGTCCGCTGGCCGGCGCAGTTGGCCAGCAGGTCGATGCGTCGCTCGCCTTCTTCCAGTTCCAGCACGAAACCGGACAGCCGCAGGGGTTGGCTGAGGTCACAGGCGCGTAGCAGCACTTCGACGCCGAAGCGCTGGGCCAGTTCGAGCGCTATCGGCTCCAGCGTTTCTCGATGGCGTGCCACCAGGATCAGGTTGCGCCCGCGCCGTGCCAGTGCTTCCGCCAGGGCCAGGCCCAGGCCGCTGGAAGCTCCGGTAATCATGGCGTAACGGGTCATGCAAGGCTCCTGGGGGCTGAAGAGGGCGCCTAGTGTACAGCCTGGCCGCGCGAGTTGTTGCCTTTTGCTAGAGGGCCTTGTCGCGCAACGCCTGGAAGCGCGCCAAGGCGGCGCGGTACTCGTTGTGCAGGCGCTCGATCAGTGTGGCGGCTGCAGGCAAGTCATGGATTTCGCCGACGCCCTGGCCGGCCGACCAGACGGTCTTCCAGGCCTTGGCTTCATCGTCGATCGGCTTGAGCTTGCCTTGCTCGTGCCCGGATTTCAGTGCCGCCATGTCATACCCGGCCTGTTCAAGGCTGGGGCGCAGGAAGCTGGCCGGGATGCCGGAGACGGCAGGCGTGTGGATGATGTCTGCGGCTTGGGCCTCAAGGAGCATCTGCTTATAGGCTGCCTGGGCATGGCTTTCGTGGGTGGCAATGAAACGCGTGCCCATGTAGGCCAGGTCGGCACCGAGCAACTGTGCAGCGAGAATCTCGTGACCGTGGTTGATGCAGCCGGCCAGCAGCAGGGTCTTGTCGAAGAACTGGCGGATTTCGGCCGCCAGCGCGAATGGGCTCCAGGTACCTGCATGGCCACCGGCGCCGGCTGCAACGGCGATCAGACCGTCGACGCCAGCTTCGGCGGCTTTCTCGGCGTGACGGCGGGTGGTGACGTCGTGGAACACCAGGCCGCCGTAGCCGTGCACTGCATCCACCACTTCCTTCACGGCGCCGAGGCTTGTGATGACAATGGGTACGCGGTGCTCGACGCACAGTGCGAGGTCAGCCTGTAACCTCGGGTTGGTCGGGTGGACGATCAGGTTCACCGCATAGGGTGCTGGCGCCTGCAACTGATCCAATCCCGCCTCGATTTCTTCCAGCCAGGCCTTGAAACCGGTGCTGTCACGTTGGTTCAACGCCGGGAAACTGCCGACCACGCCACTGCCACAGCAGGCCAGTACCAGCTCGGGGTTGGAAATCAGGAACATCGGCGCTGCCACCACAGGCAAGCGCAGGCGTTGTTCAAGCGAAGCGGGCAGGGTCATGGATCAGGCTCCATCGTGTCATGTCAGAACGGTTTGACCACCACCAGAATCACGATGCCCAGCAGGAACAGTACGGGCACCTCGTTGAACCAGCGGTAGTAGACGTGGCTGCGGGTATTGTTGCCAGCGGCGAAGCGTTTGCGCTGGGCACCACAGATGTGATGGTAGCCGGTCAGCAGAATCACCAGGGTGAGCTTGGCATGCAGCCAGCCCTGGCTCAGCCATCCGGGTGTCAGGTAGAGCATCCAGGCGCCAAACACGTAAGTGGCGATCATTGCCGGGTTCATGATGCCGCGGTACAGCTTGCGCTCCATGGTAACGAAGCGTTCCTGGCTGATGCTGTCCTGACTCTGGGCGTGGTAAACGAACAGCCTGGGCAGGTAGAACAGGCCGGCGAACCAGCAGACCACGCTGACGATATGCAGCGCCTTGATCCATAGGTAAAGCATGGAGGGAGTTCCTTCAGGTAATCACGGTCGTCAGATAGTAGAGCCCAAGCGCTCGAAGGGGCACCCCAAGAGTTGTTACAGCCGCTTTGCCCCCCTATCATCGTGCGCTTTCCAGACGGCTCGTTGATAAGGGGCAAGCGTTATGATCAAGGTCGGTATCGTCGGCGGCACGGGTTACACCGGCGTCGAACTGTTGCGTCTGCTGGCACAGCATCCTCAGGCCGAAGTGGCGGTCATCACTTCGCGCTCCGAAGCGGGCGTGGCGGTCGCCGACATGTATCCGAACCTGCGCGGCCACTATGACGGCCTGGCTTTCAGCGTGCCGGACAGCAAAACCTTGGCCGCCTGCGACGTGGTGTTCTTCGCCACGCCGCACGGGGTCGCCCATGCCCTGGCTGGCGAACTGTTGGCTGCCGGGACCAAGGTGATCGACCTGTCCGCCGACTTCCGCCTGCAGGATGCAGCCGAGTGGGGCAAATGGTATGGCCAGCCACATGGCGCTGCAGAGCTGCTCAAGGACGCCGTCTACGGCTTGCCTGAGGTCAACCGTGAAAAAATCCGCCAGGCACGCCTGATTGCCGTGCCGGGTTGCTACCCGACCGCTACCCAGCTGGGCTTCCTGCCTCTGCTCGAAGCTGGCCTGGCCGACCCCTCGCGCCTCATTGCCGACTGCAAGTCGGGCGTCAGCGGCGCTGGCCGTGGTGCAGCGGTGGGGTCGCTGTTCTGTGAGGCAGGCGAAAGCATGAAGGCCTACGCGGTCAAGGGCCACCGTCACCTGCCTGAAATCAGCCAGGGCCTGCGCCTGGCCGCTGGCAGGGACATCGGGCTGACCTTCGTGCCGCACCTGACTCCGATGATCCGTGGCATCCACGCCACCCTTTATGCGACCGTCGCCGACAAGTCGATCGACCTGCAGGCGCTGTTCGAAAAGCGTTACGCCGATGAGCCGTTCGTCGACGTGATGCCGGCCGGCAGCCACCCGGAAACCCGCAGCGTGCGCGGAGCCAACGTCTGCCGTATCGCCGTTCATCGCCCGCAGGGGGGGGATCTGGTGGTGGTGCTGTCGGTAATCGACAACCTGGTCAAAGGAGCTTCGGGCCAGGCGGTGCAGAACCTCAACATCCTGTTCGGCCTGGACGAGCGCATGGGCCTTTCCCATGCCGGCCTGCTGCCGTAAGCGCTCGCTGATGGAACAGGCCCGCCCAGTGCGGGCCTTTTTGTTTGTCGCGACTAAAGCCGCACAATTCTTGACCAATTTTCTCGGAGAAGCGGATAATGCGCGTCATCGAGTTTTATGGCGGCTACCGCGCCGGGAGAATCAACATGAGCGTCGAAACCTTCACCCCTACGGCTTTGGAATTCACCCACGGCGCCGCGCAAAAGGTGAAGAACCTGGTTTCCGAAGAAGGCAATGACCGCCTCAAGCTGCGCGTGTTCGTCACCGGTGGCGGCTGCTCGGGCTTCCAGTACGGCTTCACCTTCGATGAGGACGTGGCTGAAGACGACACCATTGTCGAGCGTGAAGGCGTTTCGCTGGTGGTCGACCCAATGAGCTTCCAGTATCTCGCCGGTGCCGAAGTGGACTATCAGGAAGGCCTGGAAGGTTCGCGCTTCGTGATCAAGAACCCGAATGCTGCGACCACCTGCGGTTGCGGTTCTTCGTTCTCGATCTGAGCCAAGGCTGTACGAAAACGCCGCGCTATTGCGCGGCGTTTTGCTTTGTGGCTAGGGGTCAGGCGGGGTAGATCGCGCCGAGTACGCGTAACCCTTTGGCCGCTGTCACACTAGGGCGATTGGCGGCAATGCCCTCGAGGCAACAGTGGGCGAGCCAGGCAAAGGCCATGGCCTCGACCCAGTCCGGATCCACGCCATGGGCACCGGTGCTGGTTACCCGGGCCTTGGGCAGCAGTTCGGCAAGCCGATTCATCAGGGCGCCATTGCGAGCGCCGCCGCCGCAGACCAGCAGTGCTTCGGTGCCATGCTGGGCGTTTTGCAACGATTCGACGATGCCGCGCGCAGTCAGCTCCAGCAGGGTGGCCTGGACATCTTCTTCACGGTAGCTCGGTAGACTCGCCAGGTGGGCATCCAGCCATGGCAGGTTGAACACTTCTCGGCCGGTGCTCTTCGGACCGGTGCCGGCGAAGAACGGGTCACTCAGCAGGCGGCTGAGCAGATCGCCCTGCACGATGCCGCTGGCCGCCCAGGCGCCATCCGCGTCATAAGCCTGACCACGCTTGCGCTCGATCCAGGCGTCCAGCAGCACGTTGCCGGGCCCGCAGTCGAAGCCATGCACGGGCCTGGCCTCTTCGATCAGGCTCAGGTTGCTGAAACCACCCACATTGAGGACCGCCAGGCGTTGGCCGAGGTGGCCAAACAGGGTTTCATGGAAGGCCGGCACCAACGGGGCGCCCTGGCCTCCTGCAGCAACATCGCGGCGGCGAAAGTCGGCGACCACGCTGATACCGGTAAGCTCGGCGAGCAGCGCCGGGTTGCCGATCTGCACGGTGAAGCCGCGAGCCGGCTCATGGCGGATGGTCTGGCCATGGCTGCCGATGGCGCGGATGGCCTCGGCCGGCAGCCCTTGCTTGTCGAGCAACTGCCGTATGCCTTCACCTGCCAGGCTGGCCCAGTGGTTCTCTGCCAGCGCGGCGCGGGCAATCTCGTCAGGGCCGCTGCTGCAGAGGCTGAGCAGTTGCTGGCGCAGGTCGGTCGGCATGGGCAGGTAATGAGTGGCGAGCAACTGAAGCTGCTCGCCCTGATCGACCAGGGCGATATCCAGGCCATCAAGGCTGGTACCGGACATCACCCCCAGATAAAGCGCCATGGGTCAGCGCTTGTTGGCCGCGAGCATGGTGGCCTTTTCCTGGTCCATGCGGGCGATCAATGGTTGGCTCTGTTGCATGAAGCGCTGGCGTTCGTTCTTGGCGATCGGATCAGCCATCGGCACCTTCTGGCTCAGCGGGTCGACGTGCACGCCGTTTACCTGAAACTCGTAGTGCAGGTGCGGGCCGGTCGACAGGCCGGTAGTACCGATGTAACCAATGATCTGGCCCTGCTTCACGTTACTGCCGGTCTTGATGCCCTTGGCGAAGCCCTGCATGTGACCGTAAAGAGTTTTGTAGCTGTTGCCGTGGGCAATGATCACGGTGTTGCCGTAACCGCCGCGGCGGCCAGCCAGTTCGATGCGGCCATCACCGGCTGCCTTGATCGGCGTGCCACGTGGGGCCGCATAGTCCACACCCTTGTGCGCGCGAATCTTGTTCAGGATCGGGTGCTTGCGGCCGGCGGAAAAGCGCGAGCTGATGCGGGCGAAGTCGACCGGGGTGCGGATGAAAGCCTTGCGCAGGCTGTTGCCGTCAGCGGTGTAGTAGCTGGTGTTGCCCTGCTTGTTGGTGTAGCGCACGGCGGTGTAGGTCTTGCCGCGGTTGGTGAAGCGTGCGGACAGGATGTTGCCGGTGCCGACCACCTTGCCGTCCATGACCTTTTGCTCGTAGACCACGTCGAACTCGTCGCCCGGGCGGATATCCTGGGCGAAGTCGATGTCGTAGCCCAAGACCTTGGCCATGTCCATGGTCATGCTGTGGGAAAGTCCGGCGCGCTGGGCGGATGCCGACAGCGAGCTTTTGATCACGCCATGGGCGTAAGCGGTGCGGACCACCGGCTTGCTGATCTCGCGATCGAAGGTGTAGCCCTTGGCGGTCTTGGTCAAGCGGATGGTTTCGAGGTTGCTGACCTTGCTGTGCAGGCTGGCCAGTTGGCCGTCCTTGTCGAGTTCGAACTGCAGCACCTGGCCATGCTTCAGCTGACTGAACTGCTTGGCTTGCTTGTTGCTGGCCAGCAGGTCGTGCACGGCATTGGCCGGTAGACCCACCTTGGCGAACAGGGTGGACAGGGTGTCGCCACGGGATACGGTCACTTCGCGGTGACCTGGCTCCTTGGCCTCAGGCGTTTTCTCGGTGGCCGGCGCTTCTTGTGCTGCCTGCCCGGTGCTGGTTTCGGCGCCGTCGATCTGTGCGAAGGGGGAGCCCTGATCGCCTTGAGCCTGGACCAGCGGCGTGCTGCTGGCTTCGTCCTTCAACTGCTCGGCCGGGCTTTCCAGCTCCAGGCTGAGGGTGGTCTTTTTGGCTTCGACCTCGCTGGAGGGAAATACCAGCAGTGCCAGGCTGAGCAGGGCGGCGATGCCGCTGGCGGCCAACAGATGGCTTTTCGGATAAAGCGGGGGCGCTTTAGGCGTTTCGTTGGTCATAGATAAGGTGACTTTGAAGAAAAATGAATATGGAAAAGATGAATGACATGATGAAGATGAAATAACTGTATAAAATATAACCAAATCCGCTTTCGCGCAAGGGCGCGTAGACGCCGTGACGCGTCGGTCGGGTCACATTTCATTTCGAAACTTGTAATTGATGGCCGATCTTGTATGGTTGGCTCCCTTTGAATCTGAGCCTTGCGGGTCTGTCTATGAAGTCGGTTGAAGAGCAGCTGGCGCTTATCAAGCGCGGTGCGGAAGAGGTATTGGTCGAGTCGGAACTGGTCGAGAAGCTCAAGCGTGGCCAGCCTCTGCGTATCAAGGCAGGCTTCGACCCGACTGCGCCTGACCTGCACCTGGGGCACACGGTGCTGATCAACAAGCTGCGCCAGTTCCAGGAGCTGGGGCATCAGGTCATCTTCCTGATCGGTGACTTCACTGGCATGATCGGTGATCCGAGCGGCAAGAGCGCCACCCGTCCGCCGCTGACCCGCGAGCAGGTGCTGGACAACGCCGAGACCTATAAGCAGCAAGTGTTCAAGATTCTCGATCCGGCAAAGACCGAGGTCGCGTTCAACTCCACCTGGATGGACAAGCTGACGCCAGCCGACTTCATTCGCCTGGCATCGCAGTACACCGTTGCGCGCATGCTCGAGCGTGACGACTTCGACAAGCGTTACACCACCAATCAGCCGATTGCGATCCACGAGTTCCTCTACCCGCTGGTGCAGGGCTACGATTCCGTGGCGCTGAAGGCAGATGTGGAGCTGGGTGGTACAGACCAGAAGTTCAACCTGCTGATGGGGCGCGAGTTGCAGCGTTCCTATGGGCAGGAGGCACAGAACATCGTGACCATGCCATTGCTCGAAGGGCTTGATGGCGTGAAGAAGATGTCCAAGTCGCTGGGTAACTATGTTGGCATCCAGGAAGCGCCGGGTGTGATGTACAGCAAGCTGGTGTCGATCCCGGACACCCTGATGTGGCGTTACTTCGAGCTGCTGAGCTTCCGCTCGATGGAAGAGATCGATCAGTTCCGCGCCGACGTTGCCAACGGTGCGAATCCGCGTGATATCAAGATCAAGCTGGCCGAAGAGATCGTTGCGCGCTTCCATGGTGAAGAGGCTGCGGCCAATGCTCACCGCGCTGCGGGTAACCGCATGAAAGAAGGCGAGCTGCCTGAGGATCTGCCAGAGATTGAAGTGGCTGCAGCTGAAGCCTTGCCAATCGCTGCCGTGCTGAACCGTGCGGGCCTGGTGAAGAACTCGGCGCAAGCGCGTGACCTGCTCAGTGGTGGAGCGGTAAAGGTCGATGGCGCGGTGGTCGACAAGGACTTCATGTTTGCCCTCGGCGCGACCCATGTGTGCCAGGCGGGTAAGAAGTCGTTTGGCCGGGTTACCCTCAAGGCTGAGTGATCGCCTAGTGGTGTAGCTATATAGAAGCGGGGAGGCCGACAGGCCTCCCCGCTTTGTTTTTCAGCGATATTAAAGTTTTCTTGAAATTAAAGATTGACGCGCTTTCGAATCCCCTTATAATGCGCCCCACTTCCAGCGACATCGGAACGACAAACTCCTTGAAATTCAATGAGTTAGGT
>NZ_BCBG01000018.1:0-111179 GCF_001320485.1 Pseudomonas sp. NBRC 111130 | reverse complement strand
TCGGCCATGGGTTTCGATGAAGAGATCGGAGACCACATCCCAGGCCTCGTCCGTGAGTTCGTAGCGCCTTGCCATCACAGAATTCCTTTCCGTTAATGGCGCGTAACTCTACAAAATCTGAGCGCTAAAGCAGCGACGATTAGGTTTCTCGGGATTTCGTACAGAGCCTAGCCGGCTTTAGTGACATCTTCGATGTACCGCACTTTCCTTTATGCACCTCAGCCTTGTGACAGGCGAGCCTGATTGACCGCCCAGGTATCGCATTCTCCGATTCAAGATACGTTCATGCGTAGCCGATCAAGATCCCCCTCAACTGCCCGAATGGTTAACCCTCTACCGCGTAGTGTCCTGATTTCGAACGGCGCCTGGAGGGATTTAAGCACCTTTCTCAGATAACAAATCTGCACTTCTATAATCTTGGTGCCGGGATTGAACTGGTATCCCCAAATTTCCTCATAGATCGTCGTCCGGCTCACGACGTTTCCTTGATGGCGAAGGAGCAATGTCAAAAGCCGGCAAGACGTGGCCTTGAGCGGAAAGTGAAGATCCTCGAATCTGACTGTCCGCGTGCTTGCATCCACGATGAGCTCACGCACGGGCGTCGTGAAAGCTCGCTGATCATCAGGACATCCTTGGAAGGAATCGCCTCCCACGCCTTTCTGGGAGCTTACGCTGGGCTCCAAAATAGCCATCTATCTATAGGTCAAGCAGCTTGGTTGAAGAGCAGGGGAACGCCACTTGCCTCACTCAATCGATGCATGTAATCGAGCACTTGATCTGGGAAATCAACAGCTCGAACGATGGAAAGCGAGCGCAATACGGGCCAAAGCGTCACATCGTTGATGCCGATTGTTGTTCTGTCCTTTACCAGCGGAACAAGGTCGTAGATCAGAGGTTGCAGTTCCGCCACCAGCTTGGATGTGGCTCCACGCAAAGCCTCCAGATCCCCGAAGGCTTGTTCCTCCCGCAGCCGGTACGCCTCTCTTGCCATTGGCGTGTTGATTTCTGCGAAGTCTGCCTGGACGAAGCGTGGTATGAATAGCTTGAGTGCCGTGGGCCAGGCTTCTTTGACCCAAGCGTCCAAGGTTGGGTCTTGCGGCGCCACCAGTACTGTCGGGCCGATGCCATCGAGATATCGCACGATATCTAGGCTTTCCCCCATATTGCTGCCGTCTTCCTTTTGCAGGATCGGCACAGCCTTTTTTCCAATCAGGCGCAGGGGTGTTTCTGCATCGCCCTCCATGATGACCTGAAGCATCACCGGGAGGCTCTTGAGTCCAACGATCATCCGAGCACGCGTGCAGAACGGGCAATGTTCGTAGATATACAGTTTCATCATTCAAATTTTATCCGGATTGCTACCGTTGGGCCTGGATGCTCAGAACTGTACAGAGCGTGTCAGTCCGCCATCCACGAGCAAGTTTGTGCCGGTGGTAAAGCTTGCAGCAGGGCTGGCCAGGAATACGACTGCTTTGGCTACTTCCTCGGGTGTAGCCATGCGGCCCAACGGGTTTTCAGCCAAGCATTTCGCGAAGGTCTCGGGCTGGTCGCGCTCTATATCACCCCATACGCCCTCAGGAAAATATACGTTTCCTGGGGAGACAGAGTTCACCCGAATACCTTCGCGCGCGTGGCGTGCAGAAAGCGTTTTACCGTAGTGCAGCAAGGCTGCTTTCAATACGCCGTATGGCTCGGCGAACATATCGACTTCGCGGCCCGATACGCTGGAAATTAGGACAACCGATGCGGCTTGCGATTCACGCAGGGCGGGCAAGGCGGCTTTGACCATCGTCGCACTTCCCAGTAAATCGGTATCGAAGGCTCGCCGCCATGTCTGCAAGTCATCTCCGCCAGCCAGAGCGCTCACGTTCGGCACGACGATATCGATTCCTCCAAGACGCTGCGCTGCATCTGTGACCCATGCCTGCACCTGGTCGGGCTGGGTGACATCAACGGCGGTACCGATGGCGTCATGACCGAGTGCTTGTTGCGTCGTTTGGACGCCTGCGGTACCCCGAGCACAGAAGGCCACCTTGGCGCCCTCATCGAGAAACAACTTGGCAATTGCCCGCCCGATACCCCTGGAAGCGCCGCTAACCAGTACGCGTTTACCTTGCAAGCCCAAATCCATGATCAAACTCCTCTGTGAACAGCGTCAAGACGGGGCCCAAGCGGGCCCCGTCAAGGCATTACTTACGCAGTTTGTATGCGATGATTTCGTCGCTGGTGCCGGTTTCCATGAAGGCGTGGCCAGACGCTGAAACGAGCACATACTGCTCACCATCAACCTCGTACGAGATCGGGTTGGCTTGGGCGCCCGCCGTCAACGTGTCTTCCCACAGCACCTTACCGGTAGCCGTGTCGATGGCACGGAACAAGTTGTCAGTTGCCGCGCCGACGAAGGTGAGTCCACCTGCGGTGACCACCGTTCCGCCATTGTTCGGCAAGCCGATATTCAGTGGCAGATGCGACGGGATGCCGAAAGGGCCGTTGCGACGCGCGGTACCCAGCGGCTCGTCCCATACGGTCTTCCCGGTATCCAGGCTGATTGCACGAATTCCACCATACGGTGGTGCCGAGCACGGTACGCCGGTGCCCCAGTTACGCCAACCCGCATTCACACTGATCGCGTAGGGTGCGTTGACCTGCGGATAGGTCGATGCCCCACCTTCGCCCTTGCCCGATTTGCTGCCAGCCTTGTTCAACGAGGTTTCATCAACCTTTGGTGCATAGATAGGTTTGAGCCCCATCTTGTCTGCCTGCTCACGCGGTATGAGCTGGTTGAGGTTAGGAATGTCGTTGTAATTGGCGATTAGCAGTCGTCGTACTGGGTCGATCGCGACCGAGCCCCAATCGGAGCCACCGTTGTAGCCCGGGTATTGAATCCACGGACGATCCACCGATGGTGGCGTCAGGTAGCCCTCGTAGTTGGCCTGGCGGAACTGGATGCGGCACATCAATTGATCAAGTGGTGAAAAACCCCACATGTCCGCTTCGGTTTTCGGGGCCTTACGCAGGGTATGCCACTCGGAGGTAGGCTGGGTATCAGCTAGGAATTGGGGTTCAACGGAGCCGCCTTTTGGCGCTTTGACTTCACCAATCGGAACCAGAGGCTCGCCAGTTGCGCGATCCAGGATGTAGATGTCTCCCTGCTTCGTTGGCAGCAGCACTGCAGCCACTGGTTTTCCGTCTTTGCCAGGGAAATCAAGAAGTGTCGGCTGGCTGCCCAAATCATAATCCCACACATCGTGGCGGATGGTCTGGAAGTGCCACACGTCCTTCCCCGTCTTCACGTCGACGGCGACCAGTGAGGTCGAATACTTGTTTTCTGCCTCGCTACGGTTGGAGCCGTAGTAATCAATCGAGGAATTGCTGATCGGTAGGTAGACGTAGCCAAGCTGCTCATCGCCCACTGCAGCCGTCCACATATTCGGGGTGCCACGGGTGTATGTGCTGCCTTCGGCTGGGCCATGAACGTTTTGAGGGTTACCCAGATCCCAAGCCCAGGCCATTTTCCCGGTGATTGCGTCGTAGCCGCGGATCACCCCAGAAGGTGCATCCTCATCCTGACCGTCGCGAATTTGTGCTCCTGTGACCACTACGCCATTGACGATGGTAGGAGGGGCTGTAACCGCATACCAGCCGGGGACTTTTTTCCCCAGACCTTCCCAAAGATCCACAGTACCGTTCTGTCCGAAGTCCTTGCATGGCTCGCCTGTGCGCAGATCTACAGCTACCAGCCTCGCATCCAGTGTCGCTTCTACCACACGGTTGCGGCATTGTGCGGACTCAGGGATCTCTGGTGCGGTGTACACCGCCACGCCGCGGCATGCTGCTGCGTGAGGAATGGCCTGATCAGGTACTCCAGGGTCGTGACGCCAGTTTTCCTTGCCGGTTGCAGCATTGATCGAAATAAGGATGTTTTTGGCAGAGCACATCAGCAGGTCGTTGCCGACCTTGACCGGGGTTGTTTCAGGCGAGTAGCGACTGCCAGAGTTCGGCAAATCCCGTGTGTGATACACAAATGCGCGCTCCAGGCGCCCGACGTTTTCCGGCGTAATCTGCTTGAGTGGGCTGAAGCGCTGAGCGTTGTGATCGCCGCCATAGAATGGCCAATCGCTGCCGACCTGCGGCATCTGCTGAGCTTGAGCGAACTGCGCCTGAAGCGCGCAAGAAACGGCGAGCGCCAGTGCGCTTCTGCATTTGACTGATTGGAACATGACAAACCTCTTTACGCAGCAGAGCGGGGGGCGCGACGCAGTGACGGCGACACGGCAAGGATCAACAACAGGATGACGGTGATTGCCACGAGACGTGGTACAAGCCCCCACCAGTTGAGTCCGACTTCCCATAAAGCCCAAATCAGCGTCAGGCCCCAGATCACGGCGAACAGGTACACGGCTGCAAATCGTTGCCTGCACAGCAGAACAGCGGTTACTACGCATCCCGCCCCGGTGAGGGCGTAATACCAGCTACCGCCCAAAGCCATCAGCCATACGCCTCCGCCAAAAAGGGCTATGCCAAATGCCCCCAGCGCCAGGGCTAACACGACGGTCGCCAGACGCCATTTCCCGCTTTGACCAGCCGAGGCCTGGCCGTTGCTACGGGATTCACTACTACGTTGATTCATGACGCTACTACTTCCTTCATTTGCTATTGATTCAGGCCATGGCCTGTTTGCCGGAGGCTGCAAAGCCGATCGGCCGACGCGTGCAGAACATCGAGAGGACTGAGCCGATCACAAGTAATGCGCCGACGACGACGAAGGCCAAGGCGAAGCTGCCAGAGCCGGCCACCACGTAGCCAGTCACGATGGGAGCGAGGAGACCGAACAGATTGCCGACTGCAGTGATAAAGCCAGCTGCAGTGCCGACATCGTCTTCCGAGCGCACCAGATCGTTGACCAGCGAGAGGTTCAGGGAAATCGCTGAGGCACAAGTGGCTAGCGAAAGCGTGATTACGAAAAGAATTGCCCAAGTATTGTCGATTGCAGGAACTAGGAAGATGACCGAAGACGCCAGCAGAACGCTGGCAACGACCATGCGCCTCTGTCCCGATTCTGCGGCCTCTGGGCGCATCACTTTGTCACTCAAGCGACCAATGACGATGGCAAGCACTGCAGCGCCCAGATACGGAATCGCGGTGTAGATACCGCTCGACATCACCGTCAGACCTTTCTCGGCTTGCAGATAGCTTGGCAACCAGGTCAGGAAGAAGTAGGTGGCATAGACCGCACATCCATGGGACAGGGCGATGGCCCACATGCTGCTTGAGCGAGCGAGGCCTTTCAGACCAAGGGAAACAGTTCGAGCAGGGTCTGCGCTGGTGGAGATGCTGCCAGCGGCAATTTCTGCGCGTTCGGCATCCCCCAGCCACGGCGCTTTAGCGGGATGGCTGTACCACCTCAACCAGGCAGCCAGCCAGACGAAGCCCAATGCACCGGCCACGACAAATGCGATGCGCCAGCCGAATGTACTGATCAGCCAGCCGAAACCAATGGCACCAATGGCCGGCCCAACCAGGCTGCCGCTGTGGAAGACCGCTGTGGCCATGCCGCGTTCTTTAAGCGGCATCCATTCGCGAATCACCCGCGCACCGGCGGGGTAGGTGGTAGCTTCCCCCATGCCCATGATCAGCCTGCAGCTGAGCAACGAGATGAAACCAGTCGACAATGCAGTGCAAGCCGTTGCAACCGACCAAACACCGATCCCATAACCATTAACCTTCTTGGGGCCGAAGCGGCCCACCAGATAGCCCATGGGGATGAGAGCGAGAAAATAGAGCCACACGAACGATGAGAAGAGGTATCCCATCGCAACTGGCGAGATATCGAATTCTTCCTTGAGGACTTTGGATGCGACTGAGAGCGAGACCCGGTCGACGTAGTTGATTAAGGTCAGGGTGAAGAGAAACGCATAGATCCATACACGTTTTTTCTTCAGGAGACTGGTGCCTTTTTGCATCGCCATCACCTTTGTACTTATTGGGACGATCCAGAGGAGTAACGGGCTGTACGGCAAGAACCCGCTCAACGAGCCCAGGCAGAAGGGCGTTTAACGTGAGCGGGTACCACCGTATGGTCAGGGAATGGTCAGCCTAGCCAGCGCTGAATGTTGGCGACCATGACGTCTTTGGAGATGCCGTAGCGGTCGTGCAATGTCGGCAGTGCGCCTGCATCTAGGAACTGATCGGGCAGCGCAACGTGACGTATTTCAGGCTGTACGCGGGCCTGCAACAAGGCCATGGCGATGGCCTCACCCAGGCCGCCGATTTGAGTGTGGTTTTCCGCAATGACTACCAGGCGGCCTTCGCGTCGGCATTGCTCCAGGATGGTCTGGACATCGAGCGGCTTAATTGTCGGAACGTGCAAAACGGCGGTGTCCACTTTGTGCTTGGCCAATTCGTCTGCGACTTCCAGAGCACGCATTGTCATAAGGCCGGAGGAAATGACCAGCACATCGTTGCCATCTCGTAGGAGTTGGGCTTTACCGAGCTCGAAACGGTAATCGTACTCGTCGAGAATCAGCGGTACCCGCCCACGAGGCAGGCGCATATAGACTGGGCCGTCGTGCTCAGCGATCGCGGCCACGCACTGCTCGGTTTCCAGTGCATCGCAAGGATCGATAACCATCATCTGCGGAATCGCGCGCATCATCGCCAGATCCTCTGTAGCCTGATGGCTCGGCCCGTACCCAGTCGTCAAGCCGGGCAGCGCTGCGCAGATTTTGACGTTTAGGTTTTCCTCAGCGATGACTTGATGAATGAAGTCATAAGCGCGTCGGGTGGCAAATACCGCGTAGGTGGTGGCGAAAGGCACGAAGCCTTCCTTGGCCATGCCGCCGGCAGCAGCCATGAGCAACTGCTCAGCCATACCCATCTGCAGGAAACGCTCTGGATAGCGCTGGGCGAAAATGTGCAGGTCGGTGTACTTGGCCAGATCCGCCGTCATGCCGACAATACGCGGATTCTTCTGGCCTGCCTTGACCAGAGCGTGGCCAAACGGCGCCGAGGTGGTGCGCTGCCCCTCGCTTGCGATAGAGGCGATCATGGACGAAGTGGTGAGTTTTGGCTTTGTAGGAGTGGCGGCGGTCATTGTGGGCTCCTGGTCGCGTAAATCTCGTCGAGGTCTGTGAGTGCTTGCTGCCACTCCTCGGGCTCGACCCGGATGAAGTGGTTCTTGTCCCGCTGCTCCAGGAATGGCACACCCTTACCCATTAGGGTGTCGAACAGGATCACGCGAGGTTTGGCCCCCGTAAAACCGCGAGCGCTGTCGAACGCCTCGATCACCGCCTGCAGGTCGTTGCCGTCTACACGCTGTACATGCCAGCCAAACGCTGCCCATTTATCAACCAGGGGTTCGAACTGGAGAATTTCATGGGAAGGGCCATCGGCCTGTTGGCGATTGATGTCTATCAGGTTGATCAGGTTGCCCAACTGATGATGCGAGGCCGACATGGCCGCCTCCCATACCGCGCCCTCATCCAGTTCTCCGTCGGACATCGAGTTGTAGACGAAGGCATCGTTGCCCTTCATGCGCAGAGCAAGGGCTTGGCCTACAGCGATCGCCAAACCTTGACCGAGCGAGCCACCCGAGATCTCCATGCCGGGCGTATAGGTCGCCATCCCGGACATCGGCAGTCGGCTGTCGTCGGAGCCGTAGGTTTCAAGCTCTTCTTCTGGAAGAACTCCAGCCTCCAAGAGGGCGGCGTATAGAGCAATGGCGTAATGCCCGTGTGACAGAAGGAAGCGGTCACGGCCTTCCCATTCAGGGTCATCAGCTCGAATATTCATGGCGTGGCAGTAGGCAACAGCAAGCACGTCGGCCCAGCCCAATGCCTGGCCCACATAGCCCTGGCCTTGAACCTCTCCCATACGCAATGCGAAACGCCGAATACGCCAAGCGTGTTCCGACATCCGGGCCAAGTGCGGGTGGTGAATCTCGGTCATATTGTTCTCCATTGGTGACCAGCGATCCGGGATTACTGACGCAGCTTCTTCATCAGTCAGCATCTGAATTGAGTAATATCCTGATATTCGTGTAAAAATAATCGCGCGACAAAAGGTTTAAATTCGCCTAGTAATGAACAGGATTCATCAATGAAGTTTTTGAAACGGGTGCCTCTTCCTGGTCTTAGGGTTTTTGAAGCTGCGGGTCGCACCTGCTCATTTGTCGAGGCGGCAAGGGAGCTTGATCTCTCCCCGAGCGCGGTCAGCCATGCGATTCGCAAATTGGAAGCGGCCACTGGACTAACTCTCTTCTTGAGAAACACCCGCAACACGTCTCTGACGTCAGAAGGCGCCATGCTGCTGGAGCACATTCAGAGGGGGTTCGAAGAAATGAGTCGAGGCCTTGCGATCGCGACCAACGAGCCCGCGGTACCTCTGCGTCTGCATACCGCGCCCACATTCGCCAGCCAGTGGTTGGTGCCGCGGTTGGCGAGTTTTCTTGAAGACCATCCAGGCATTGATCTGCGCATCTCGGCGAGCACCGACTATGCGCTGTTTGATAACGATGATTTCGACCTAGATATCGTCTACGGCGAACCGAGATCGTCGCCTCACGAAAAGATGCCGTTGCGCATTGAGGAACTAACACCGCTGTGCAGCCCGGAGGTAGCCAAGCACCTTCGTACCCCCCAGGACTTGTATTCTCAGTTCCTGATCCAAAGCGATGGTCAGTCCATCCAGTGGAAAGGCTGGTTTGCAGCTAACGGCATGCAGCCGCCAAGTAGCTACGGGTTGGCGTTTGACAGGAGTTCTATGGGTATAGCTGCTGCGGCAGGAGGGCTGGGGGTAGTACTTGAGTCTGATCTGGTAGCCGAGCAGGAGTTAGCTAGCGGTCGCTTGGTCAGTCCGCTTCGCCACGTCAGCAATAGCGTTCGCTACGTGGGTCACTACCTGGTGCATCCACGCCGACCTACGCAGCCTCATGCAGTTTCACAGTTCAAGGAGTGGTTGTTCAAAGCGTTGTCTGCTCGCGCAAGTTGAGCTGCCGAAAGCCCAATGCCTGGCCGGAAACGGCGGTTTTGTTGTTCTGCTCGCCGTGCCGCATTTTTGCAGGCTTGCCGACATTGCACTCCACCGGTACCTGAGGGCTGGCGCATTGACGATATCGATGTAGAAGGCCTTCGCTTGCGATGCTATCAACCTACTGGTGAGGCACCGGAAGGTGATAGGGCGTAAGTTGATCGACCGCATCGAGTGGTGGCTGGAGTACAACCGTGGTCGAGACACACAGATTAATGGTCGTGTCAGCCCTGGCAACAATGCAGGGGGGCTGGCCAACGTACTGGAGAAGTCGCTGGGCGGTGCCAAGAAGGGCGGTAATGCACCTCTAATGGATGTTTACGAATACGCGTACCCGGTCAAAACTCGGGGCTTGGTGTTCATGGACACCCCTGGCTACGACCCGGTTTCAGCCACAGGCCAGATCGCTGGCGGCGCGAACATGATTGCGTTCACCACAGGCCGTGGCTCGTGCTTTGGCTCAGTGCCGGCACCTACTTTCAAACTTGCCAGCAATTCACCGATGTACAACCGCATGGCAGACGACATGGACATCAACTGCGGCCAAATCATTGATGGTGACAAAACCATCGCCGAAATGGGCCAGGAGATCTTCGAGCGGCTGCTCGCCCACGCCTCAGGGGAGCCGACCAAGAGTGAAGAGAATGGCTTGGGTGAGGACGAGTTCTGCCCATGGCAGATTGGCGTCCTTGCGTGAGTTGAGCCTGTGTTAATCGCCTTTGGCTAGAGACGCCTCTGTCCAACGCGCTTCACCCATCAACATCAAGAAAACTGGCTCGTGCTCAGCGGGCCGTATGGATCAGTCATGCACAAAAACAACAAAATGCTTCCGACTGCAGTCCTGCTGTCCTTCACTTTGCCGGCGCAGGCCGAAGGCTTTATCGAGGATAGCCAAGCCTCCCTGAAAGCCCAGAATTTTTATTTGAACCGGGACTTTCGGGAAGACCCAGGTGTGTCAAAGCGCGAGGAGTGGGCCCAAGGCTTCGTCCTCGACTTCCGCTCGGGTTACACCCAGGGAGTGGTTGGCTTCGGCGTTGATGCCCTCGGCATGCTTGGCATCAAGCTCGACTCCTCACCCGATCGCAGTGGTACAGGTCTGCTCCCGGTAGGTGGCGATGGTCGTGCCCCCGACGAATACAGTAAATTCGGTCTCACTGCTAAAGCGCGTCTGTCCAAAACAGAACTCAAGATCGGTACGCAATTGCTCAAATATCCGACTATCGCATCTAGCACCGGGCGGATTCTGCCGCAGACCTTCCAAGGCGGCGTGCTGACCTCTCAAGAGTTCGATCGTCTGATAGTTACGTATGCCCTAATAGATCGCACCACAAAGCGCGATTACTCCCATAGCGAGGCCATGAGTCTAGTCAACAAGAATCGACGCTTCAGCGGCACGCCGCAAACCGACGACTTTCGCATGGGCGGTATCGACTACGCGGTCAATCCCAACCTAAGCCTGAGCTACCAATATGGCGAACTCGACGGTACCTATGGTCAGCACTATTTCGGTGTCATCGGCAGTACCCCCATGGGGCAAGGAAAATTAGCCTTGGACGGACGCTATTTCGTCAGTGCCGACACGGGGCAGGCAAGGGCGGGCAAGGTTGATAATCGCACCGTCAACGTGATGCTTACATACAGCCAGGTTGGCCACAGCGTTGGCCTCGCTTATCAAGGGTTGTCTGGTTCGACTGCCATGCCTTATCTCATAGGCACTGATGCCTACCTTACTAACTACATGATGGCAGCTGACTTCATGGAGGCCGAAGAGCGCACTTGGCAGCTGCGGTATGCCTACGATTTCGTTGCGCTAGGTATTCCGGGGTTAACTTTCTCCACACGCTACAACCGAGGCAACCATGCAAATCCGGCTACCCATGCAGGGGAAGGGCGAGAGTGGGAGCGTGACACCGATCTGGGCTACACCGTTCAGTCTGGCCCACTCAAAAACGTTAGCATGCTCTGGCGCAACGCCACGCTGCGCTCCAATTACCAGCGCGATATCGATGAGAACAGGTTGATCCTGACGTACACGCTGCCTTTGTTCTAGACGCCCTAGTCATGTGCGAGGAGTGGCCGCTAATCATTGGCGGTAAGGCCTGCAAGGAATTGTCGGCCTTTTTTTATTTTCACTAGGCGACGGACAGCCGGGAAATGGAGTTCCTGCACACGTGAGTGGCTCTGGTCTGGTATGAGGGGCTAGATCTGCAGGATAAGCGTCCAGTCAAATCATCTACCGAACCAGCTCTCAGCATGAGGGTGACTGCTTGCCGCCCATGCTGTAAGGTTCGCCACCCAAATCACCACAGCCTTCCAGTGGTGGCGATACAGCAAGGAGAGCGAACAATTAACATTTTCAAATCATCCATTCAAAACGTAGCTGCGGTCATAGGCCTCATCGCAGCAACGACAGTCGGGGGTTGCGTGATGATCCCTTACGACACGCCGGAATCAAAAGCCCAAATCCAGCGTGATCTGAAAATTGCACCATCGGATATTCAAGCCGTGTCGGAAACGAACTGGTGCCTATTCCCATATGGAAGCGATGCCAGCTGCAGAGTCACTCAAGGCCTGGGAGTGTTGACCAGCAAAGGCCTGATCCTCAGCCTCTACAAAAACCACACCTACGTTGAAACCGCACGCATCCTTCCGGAACAAGTGCAATGCGTGAAGACAGGTGGTGGTCGCACGGCAGTCGAACCGTTCGTTGTATTCACCCAAGACCAAGCGATCATGCTCGCCGTGATTACGCCTGGTGGAAAAATGAATGGGCCTGTGAAAATCAGTTTCTTCGACTATCTGACGAAGCCCGGGCAGCACGTCTTCACTGGAACAGACGGCGGATATGTGCGCAATTCGGGTCGAAAACAAACCGTAGGCGGACTGGTGTCAGGCACTGCTATCCCGTGGCATACAACAATCGACGTGACTGAGGTTTTTAACCCTTGTACGCAGGATCACTAAGCTGAAACGACTAAAGGATTAGCCAAAGTCATTCATCCACTTGTGCGGAAAAAAGTGCTCAATCTCACTGGTTTTATGCGCCCGCAACCACGTCAGTGTAATTTTGCGATACGTATAGATCATGCCCGTTCAAGCGGACAGGTCAATGGACGAATGGCCGGATCCGATGACATTTGCGGAAAAAAAGCCCGCTGCTAGGCGGGCAAGGGAAGCGTCTATCAGACGTAGGGATATGCGTATCTCAAGGAAGTGCTGACGCGCTTGCCGACGCAGAAGGCCAGTGAAATCGAACAACTGCTACCGCATCAATGGACGCCAGCCTAGCTAACCGAGATCAAGTATTTGCATACAAGGAAGCCTGCTCAATCTCATTTATTTGAACAGGCGCCTCGTTGATTCTAAGAACGGAAGCTAACTCCTGAAAGCATTCGAGTCAGCTTTGGCAGAAACGGATACGGTTACCGAACGGATCGTATACCGCCAAAAGCTTTCCCCATCCCTGTTCCACAATATCGGGTCGCCCGAAACCGTAGCGTTTGGTGATCAACTCGTCCCGAAATAGCTCAATGTTCTGCATGGGAACAAAGATGGTCGTTCCTGAGCTTGCGTCACCATGATGCTCAGAAAGGTGGACGTGCACTCCATCCCGGCTGAGCCCTAGGTAGAGGGGAAGATCCGCTTCGAAGCGATGCTCGAATTCGACACTGAAGCCCGGAAAATCGAGGTAAAACTCCCTCGCCTTCGCTTCATCAGAATCAGGCGTCCGATGATCACAGGTAAAACTCCAAGAACGAGCGATATTGCTCATCTTGTAAGTGCTTGCGTAAAGGGCACCACCCGTGAAAGTTTCCTTACTGATCGAAACCTGGGGACGGATTCTTGAACCGGGTGCTGTCTGACAAGGCGCTGGCGGGCAGCGCCGAGTGATATGCTTCGCCGCTTACCAAACAAGGAGAGTGGTAATGGAGTTGCGAGATCGGGGAAGACTCTGGCAGGCAGCGCCGGAGGGTCATGGGCAGTCCTTCGCGCCGCAGTTCTTGGCAGTCAATCGGCCGTCCCGGCTGATGAAGCGTCCGCAGCCGTGGCAATTGAGCGGCCGCTCCCAGGGCTTGGGCTGCTTTGTTGGCTGAGTGGGCAGAGCCGGCGGTGGGGTCTTAGCCCGAGCCGCCGGCAAATAGAGTTGCTACTCGACGATGCAGATCCACCGATGGTTTTGCCGGTATGGCGCTCTGGTAAATGCAACGTCTGTTACGAGTTTCATGCCGCGCTCTTGGAGAGCTTTGGTCAATTGAGCGAGTGTCTCTGCCTGGATAGTCATTGCTGTTACCTCGTCAGATTTACTGCGTTCATAATTCCTGACCGAGCAGGCAATTAGCTGATTCAATTTTTTTGACTGTTCTGAAGATGCATCGGGGTGTGATCTGGCAGGAGCCAATCCCTGCACCGACCGGTGTTCGTTCCACCCGATCTCGACTGACACCTGCTGACTCCAGTCGCCTACCGCTATCTGCACGGCGCCTGATCCCGCCAGCCCCAGGCTAATGGGCGCTTTGCGAGGTGATCTTTCATCACGGCCATTGCTAATTTCTTGGGTTCCGCTAACTTATACAAAACCTGTACAAATACGAGGTCTTGTACATGTATTGCCAGTGGCCTTTGACGCTGTACTTCGACGGCGCGTGCCCATTGTGCTCCAGGGAGGTGGCCTTCCTGCGCAGGCGCTCTACCGCAGCAAAGCTCATCCTGATCGATATCGATGGCGATGGCTTCGATCCCAGACCCTTGGGCCTGACGATTGAACAATTGAGGTCGTGCTTGCACGCAAGGTTCGCGAACGATCAGTGGGTCACAGGCTTGGACGCAACCTTGTGGAGTTGGCGTGCTGCCGGTGTAGGAATCTGGGCAGCTCCACTGGCTTGGCGTCCGCTACGTCCTTTTCTTTCGGTTTTTTACAGATTGTTCTGTCTTTTGAGGCCTGGTTTGGCCTGGCTCCCTCATCCCGAGGGTGGGCAACGTTGCAAAGGTGAGGAATCCAAATGTCGCGTTCGCTAGCCGAGTCTTATCGTGAAATCCTTGTCGGCGTGGGTGAAGACCCGCAGCGAGAAGGCCTCTTGGATACGCCCCAACGTGCTGCTAAAGCGATGCAATACCTATGCAATGGCTACACCCAGAGCCTGGATGAGATAGTCAATGGTGCTTTGTTCGAAAGCCAGAACGATGAGATGGTCGTGGTTCGCGATATTGAACTGTACTCATTATGTGAGCATCACATGTTGCCGTTTATTGGAAAGGCGCATGTTGCTTACCTGCCAACAGGGCGTGTATTAGGTCTTTCCAAAGTGGCACGCTTAGTTGATATGTTCGCCCGCCGTTTGCAGATTCAAGAGAATTTAACCAGACAGATTGCATGTGCCGTACAGGAAGTGACTGACGCTGCAGGGGTTGGGGTAGTTATCGAGGCTAAGCACATGTGCATGATGATGCGAGGTGTAGAAAAGCAGAACTCGGTGATGATTTCGTCGGTAATGCTTGGTGAGTTCCGAGAGTCCCCGACTACCCGGTACGAATTCCTGAAGCTCATTGGGCGACACACCTGAAAACTGATCCTGAGCCTTAGAGGAGTGACGTACCAATGAGTACTGTTTTCGATTCGTTATCTCCACGTCGCTTTACAGTGTTGGGTTACAGTGGATTGCTGCCATTTGTTGGTTTGACACTGCTGATTTGTTTGGCGGCTGAGTATCGAGAGTTTCTATCTATTGCATTGGTTGGCTATGGGGCTGTGATACTGAGTTTTGTGGGGGCTCTGCATTGGGGGTTCGCTATGACGCTACAGGGCTTGCCTGCGGCTGAGCGACAGGAGAGGCTCGTGTGGAGTGTGATTCCAGCCCTTATCGGTTGGATTGGCATGTTGTTGCCTGCGCCATGGGGCTGCTTCCTTTTATGCTTTGGCTTTATTGGAGACTTTTGGCAAGATCGTAAATTGATGAATTTTTTGCCTGAGTGGTATTTACCTATGCGAATGAACTTAACGATTGTGGCGAGCTTGTGTTTGATCATTGGCGCGCTTGTAGTGTCTTTTGAAAACTGAAACTACTGTTCCGGTGTCGGTGCCTAGGTAACAATTGAAGCGTCACCAGCCAGGCCCTACCAACCCTATCGTTCGCAAATGTTGGCCCGGGGCGCTGGCTCTCCAGGCTCTATACGAAATTCCGAGAAACCCAATCGCCGCCACAAGATCACTGAGATTTTGTAGAGTCCCCTCGCCATTAACGAAAAGGAATTCTGTGATGGCAAAGCGTTACGGACTCTCGGACGAAGTCCGCGATTGCTGGGCCAGGCTGGCTATGCACCAGGGATCACCGCAATCCAATGCGTTGATTGGATCGGGTGCCAGATGGCTCATTAGCGGTTGCGTAGGGTATCTAGAGCAGGAGACCAGATGGTATGGCCGCATCGGGTGCAAGAGACTGAGTCCTGCGCCTCGTGGTAAGTCGGGAATCCGCAGTTCACGCAGCAGTAGAGGCCTGCAGTCGGGGGTGATGCAAACTCTGACCGGTGTTCTTCAGGGAGCACCGATAGGCCAGGACGAGTGTCTTCAGCAGCGTAAAAATAAAGGCTGAGATCCCCATCGGTTTCCAACAGGCCAAGACGTACCTGGCCCAAGTGTTCCACACCTTGTTGACGAAGCTCCATGAACAGTTCATTGGAGGATATGTTCAGGTTCCGCAGAGAATGGATTTCGTACATCCCGTCTTTTACCACCGTGATGGGTAAGCCATCGATCCACGCTTCACAGGTTTTGCTTCGCCGCATGAGGTAGAGGGTGCCGCGATAGAGCAGCAATAGCGTGAGGAAAACGAGCGCGACCGGAAGCAGGGGCACATCTTCGTAAAAGGTCACATCGCCTGCTGCAGAACCAAGGGTAAGAATGACGACGAGTTCGAATCGGGAGAGCTGTCTGATTCCACGTCGGCCACTGAACTTCAAGAAAAAGAATACGGCCAGGAATGCTGCAGAAACCCGCAAGGCAACCTCGAGAAGGAAGGTTAGCGGGAGCTCGCCTATCAGCATCCGTTGCAGATCGAATGTGACCATTCTCTATTCCATTTTCATTGTTGTTCAAGCATCGGGCAGGCCGCTCCTCTAGCGCTTGCTGATCGTTACAGAGAGTCTCGAAACCAACGAAGAATTCAATTCCGGTCGCGATCGGCCACGAAGCATTCGCGCTTGAGCACCTCTACAGGCGGCGGTTTGATCGAAGAACAGATAGCCCAGGCAATCATGGTCCACGAGTTGTTCGGGATGCAGCGGAGTCCCTTTGCGTGACCTCAGAGGTCTTCGCCGAGATCCAGACTTTGGTAGATGGCCAAGCGGACTGCGGGGGGCGTTTCACGCTAGCGGATACGCCGTCAAAGCATGCGCGGCGGTTATCAGCAGCCCGGTTGATGTCACGATTACCTTTGGGTCCTTAAGCAAATGTCACAGGTCATGCGCGCTGAACTCCCTTCGATTGCAACGCGTCCCTCGCAAGAATGCCTCTCAAAACCGGCATTCACTTCCAATCAGCTTCGAGGGTACAACGATGGAAAAGACCGACCAAAGCTCGACATCCCCACCCGGCAACCTCCAGGACCACGTGCATGCCATCCATCAAGAGGCCGGAGCGTTGCTGGGTGAAGCCAGGCACCAGGGCAGCGAACAGTTTGAGCATTATCGCGATACTGCAGCCGACCAGCTCGATTCGCTGAAGGAGGGGGCGCGATCAGCGGCGTCGGCGCTGGAAGGCAACGACAGCCTGGGTCTCTCGCACTATCTGAGCCAGGCGGCTGAATATGTGGGCGAGTTCGCCGAACAGGTACGTCACGAAAGCGCCGAGAGCCTGCTGCAACGCAGCGCACAGCTTGCCCGCAGCAACCCGGCACTGTTTCTGGCCGGTAGCGTTGCAGTCGGCTTTGCCGTGTCACGTTTCCTCCGAGCCACTGCCACCCAGGAACCAGACCGTCCTGCGGCTGCGGCTTTCAGCCCGCCGCATCCTGCGCAGCCAGAAACACCTGACAGAGGCAGCGACATATCCACCAGCACTCTTTACACCCCGAACGATCCCGTTGGGACAGGTGCCGGTACGCCAGTCAGTGGCAGCCCGTTCGAGCGCGACCCGCTCAAAGGAGGTGAATGATGAACAACGATCCTTTGCATAACACAGGCTTGCACTCCTCGGAAAACGATTCGGTCGGCGTGGGTGGGCTGCTGCGCCAATTGATGCGGGAAGTGCCCGAGCTGTTCACCAAGGAACTGGCGCTGGCCAAGGCTGAATTGCAGCACAACCTGGCCACCTTGAAGGCGGGTACGGCGGCGGTGGCAGCCGGGGCGATCGTGGTGCTGGCGGGCTTTGTCATCCTTCTGATGGCGGCGGTCTACGCGTTGGCGCTGGTGGTCGCGCCGTGGTTGGCGGCGTTGATCGTCGGCGCAGTCACGGTAGTGATTGGCTTCATCATGCTGCAGTCTGGCAAGAAGCAATTCGAGCCCGGCCATTTGGCACCTGATCGCACCTTTCATGCCATGCAACAGGACAAGGACACGCTGAAGAGGAAATTGCCATGACCACTCCTTTCGAGACTGATGCGCAAAAAGACCCGCAGCTGCTGGAGCAGGAAATCAACGCCAAGCGCGAGCATATCAGCGACCTGGTAGATGCACTCGAACAGCGCCTGAGCCCAGGCCAGATGCTTGACCGGGTGTTGGCCTATTCCAAAGGCCATGGTGGCGAGTTTTTCCAGAACCTCGGCACCACGCTCAAAAATAATCCGGTACCCGCTACCTTGACGGTGCTGGGCCTGGCATGGCTGGGCCTGAATCAGAACCGCCCGTTCAACCCTGGGCCGGCGCATGACGGTCCCGGATTGGGCGAGAAACTCGGCGATGCCGTAGTCACGGTGAAAGATGCCTTCGCCCATGCCGGAGCAGCGATGCACGACGCAAGCCAGAAAGCACGCATGAAGGCCCATGACGTGCGCGATCGGGCCAGTGAGCTGGGCAGCGGTGCGCGCGATTCTGTGGGTGCGTCAGCTGATACCGTGCGCAGTACCGCACACAGGGTCGCGGACCAGACCACGGCATTGAAGGGGCAATTCGATCATCTGCTGCAAGAACAGCCGCTGGTGCTGGCAGCCTTGGGCATCGCCCTGGGTGCGGCATTGGGGGCGGCGCTACCGAGCACGCACAAAGAAGATCAACTGATGGGCGCCAGCAGTGACCGGTTGACCGATACCCTCAAGGCCAAGGGCAGCGAGGTGAAGACGTCGGTCGAGCAGTCTATCCATCAGGCGGGTGATGCCGGGTCATCACAGGCGGGCCGCAAAGCTGAAGGCTCTGACCTTTCTGCCGGGCTGGGTTTCACCCCATGATTGGCAAGCCCATGTCTCGCCAGCCCTTTCAGTATGCAAAGGGCTGGTGTTCATCCCGATCGATTATCAGTAACGGGTAAGCAGGGAGGATCATCATGATCCATCTGGGATGTGCGGGCTGGAGCCTGCCAAGTCGCTATGCCGAGCACTTTCCACAGTCGGGGTCCCACCTGCAACGCTACGCTGGCCAGTTGAACGCAGTGGAGATCAACAGTTCGTTCTACCGACCCCATCGGCCAGAAACCTACGCTCGCTGGGCTTCGTCTGTGCCTGAGGATTTTCGCTTCGCAGTGAAGGTACCCAAAAGGATCACCCACGAGCTGCGCTTGCAGGGCTGCGAGAGCCCGCTTGCCGAATTCCTGGCCCAATGTGGGCAACTGGGTAGCCGCCTGGGATGCCTGTTGATACAGCTACCCCCGTCGCTGATCTATGATTACGCCGTTGCGCGGCGTTTTTTCGAAAGGGTGCGTGAATGCTATGAAGGCCCGCTGGCTCTGGAGCCGAGGCACAGCAGTTGGCATGACGCAGAGGCGTTGTTGATGGAACAGCAGGTAGCTCAGGTTGCGGCCAACCCAGCGCGATTCGGCACCGACGCATCGCCGGCTGGATGGCCAGGCCTGAACTATTGGCGCTTGCACGGCGAACCGCGGATCTATCACAGCGAGTATTCGGGTGAGTACCTGAATGGTTTGGCTGAACATTTGCGCCTCAGTTGCGCAGCCGGACACCGCACATGGTGTATTTTCGACAACACTGCCTCGGGTGCAGCGACCGCCAATGCGCTGCAGTTGCAGCGCTGTTTGTCGATGCAGGCAGGTTGAGCCTGTTCAAAGGAAACCCGCGGCCAGTCAAGAAAGGGTGAGGCTGCGGATCGGATACTGAAAAGCCCCAGGAATGTAATGAGAAAGTACCTCACCGTAGCAATCGCACTGCTGGCTCCGCTGGTGCTCTGCGCCTGTTCCACACCCGGCACAGCAAAGCCGCCAAGTGAAACGGCAAACACAGCGCCCAGGTACCTGAAAAGCGACCTGTATGGCGTCTGGTACTCCAACGCCGATGATGGCACGTCCCAGGCGCTGGCGTTGTTGCTACTCAGGGCAGACGGTTCGGCCACCGACTTTCTGATCCTCAGCGAAAAGAACTCAATGCAGAAGATCGTGCAGCAGTCGTCCTGGTCGTTTGATGCTGAACACAACAGGTTCGAGCAGACCGTCAGCGAAGTTTCCATCCAGAAAGGCAAGGCGCCCGCAGAAGTCACTCATCCCCACGAAGTCATCCGGGCATCGGTCGAGCTGGTCAAGCTGGACAACAAGGTGATGGGCATCAAATTCAAACGGGACGATGGCGAGGTCACCGGTTACCTCAAGGGCAGCGCCGCCATGCTCGAAAAGCTCAAGCACATTCAGTAAGCGCGCTTTGCCATGGCTCTCGCTAGCGACGCAGTTCGGTGGCGAACTGCGCAGCCTTCAGCTGTAGCTGCGCAGGCCCACCCCAGAAGGCGCCGTGGCGCACGATCACCCGTTCATGAATGGCTGCCGCCACCGCCGCTGCTGCATTCGGAGCCTTGAACAGGATGAAGCTGGCTTCATTGCCGACCTTCAACCCGTAATCCTGCTTGCCCATCACCCCGGCGCTGGCCACGGTCGCCATTTCCAATGCTACGCGCAGCTCCTCGTCGGTATTGAAACCAGAGCGGTAACTGACCAGCATCGCCCGCTGCAGCATGTCGCCGTTGCCATAGGGCCACCAGGCGTCCTGGATATTGTCGTTGCCAGTGAACACCCGCACGCCACCGGCACGCAGGCGCAGCACAGGCGGGAAGGCGTGGTCGCCGGGTGCATTGGTCATGATCGAAACGCCGGCAAGGGCCAGCACTTCGGCAGTGCGGTCAACCACGGCGTCGCTGACATCACCCAGGCCGTAGGCATGGCTGACCGCCACCAGGCCTTGCATGCCCAGTGCCTGGGTACGGGCGGCGATACGCTCGAGCTGGGCGATGCAGCTGTCGCCGGGTTCGTGCAGGTGAATGTCCACCTTCACGCCATGGCGGTCGGCAATACCGAAAACGATATCAAGCTGGGCGTCGGCATCGCCGTCCAGGGTGGTCGGGTCGATGCCGCCAACCACCTGCACACCTTCACGCACGGCGGCCTCCATCACCTGCGCGGTGCCAGGGCAGGTCACTACACCGGCCTGCGGGAAAGCCACCAGTTCGATGTCGACCAGGTCTTTCCACTTGTCGCGGGCTTCAAGGATGGCGCGCAAGTTGGCCAGGCCAGTGGTGGCATCGACGTCGACATGGCAGCGCATGGCCAGGGTGCCGAACGAGGCGGCCTGGCGGATCAGCGCGTCGGCGCGCTCGACGATCGGTGGGGCGCTGGCAAGTTCGCGTTTTTCCACGGCCAGGCGCTCGCGCAGGCTGGCGACCGGCTGGTGCGGGCGCCAGCGGTCACCGACAAAGCTCTTGTCCAGATGGATGTGGCCGTCGACGAAGCCGGGCAGCACCAGCAGGCCTTCCAGGTCGATGGTCTCAATGGCGGCGGTGCGGGCGCGGTGCGCGCCGAGGTGGCTGATGCGGCCGCCGCGCACGGCGATGTTCAGGGGTAGCCCATCGGCGTCGATGGCATTGATGAACTCACGGTCGTTCATGAAAGGGGCCTTTGCTTCCCAGACTTGACTAGCGTCATACGGTAGGGATGATCCGGCCCCCTCACAAATTAATTATCAGGATCGACCACAGTGTATTTCTTGATACAGGCAAGGGCCGTTTGCTTACCTACTGCAACGTTGGTGGTTTGGCCTCTGCGGGCAATGCAGCCACCACCGCTTCGATGCGCGAAATTTCCTGCGCCAGTCGTTCAGCCTCCTGATGCTTGCCTTCGGTCCTCAAGCGATCCCGTTCACGACGCAGATTGAGCAGATTTTTCTGTAAGGCCAGGCCAGATTTGTCGTATTGATCCATGTTGCTCTCGCGGCATTGGCGTCCGTGCCGTTGTAGGAAAAGTGGACCGTATCAGTGACAAAATCTTGCAGAAACTGGGGTTTCATACAGGAAAGGGGCGATGCGGCGATTCTGCCTACAGCGCTCGGAAGAAACGTCCTACAAATCCGCCTGCTAGCTGTTTCAATTCATGTGCATTGAATGTCAGCCAAATGCCCGTATTTGCTGAGCTTCGCGGCAGGCCGTCGTCGCCATGAGCGTGGCCAGCGCAGCCAAGGCGTTTTCACCTTGGCTGCAACTTTATGTAGCAATTGCCAGGCGGCACCATCGCCCGGGCGCCTGGCAGTTGGCGGTGGTCACTTGAAGAACTGACTGGGCGTGATACCGAACTGGCGCTTGAACATGCTGGCGAATGCACTGGGGCTGTCATAGCCCAGCGTGGCTGCGATATCGACGATGCGTTCGCCCAGAGCGATGCGCTCCAGCGCCTGCATCAGGCGCGCCTGTTGGCGCCACTGGCCGAATGTCATGCCGGTTTCCTTGCGGAACAGGCGCTGGATGGTCTTCTCGTCAACGCCCAGGTGCACACCCCAGTCGGCGAGGGTCGACGTGTCGTGGGGGCGTGCCTGCAAGGCTGAGCAGAGCGTGCGCAGGCGTTTGTCGCTGGGCTGCAACAGTTTCAGCGGCAAGGTCGGCAGCACGCAGATCTCGTCGAGGATCAGGCGCATGATCCGCGCCTCGCGTGAGTCCTCGACAAAAGGGCCAGCGAAGTCGACCGACGCCTTGATCAGCTCGCTGAGCAGCGGCGAGATACTGATGGCCTTGCTTTGCAGCGGCAGTTCGAGCGCCGTATCAGGGCGCACGAACACGCTGCGCATCTTCACGTCACCGACGCAGCGGATGGCGTGCACCTGGCCGCTGGGCATCCAGATGCCGCGGCTGGGTGGCACAGTCCAGCGCTCGGCCTCGGACTCGACCAGCATCAGCCCCTTGATGGCGTAGATCAGTTGGTGCTTGGCGTGCGAGTGAGGGGCGATGTACCAGTCTGGCGGGTAGTCGGTTGCCCGGCTACCCACCTCCCAGGTCCATTCATCGACCTCCATCAGCAGTTCGTGCTGGGGTTTGACCATGATCGTGTCCAGTCCAACAGGCGCGGCCATCTTAGCAGCAGCGGGCAGGCCGTGCTTTCGAGCGGGTGGCCGGCAGCAGCGCGGTGGCCAAGCCCAGCAGCGGCAGGAACGAAATCACCTGGTAGACCCACTCGATGCCATGCAGATCGGCCAGTTCGCCGAGGCCTGCAGCGCCGATGCCACTGATGCCGAACATCAGGCCGAACATCACCCCCGAGACCATGCCGACGCGGCCAGGCACTGCCTCCTGGGCGTACACCACCAGCGCGGCGAAGGCCGACGACATCACCAGGCCGATGGCCACCGCCAGCACCGCAGTCCAGGCCAGGTTGGCGTAGGGCAGGGCGAGGGCGAACGGGGCTACACCGAGGAAAGAAATCCAGATCACCGCCTTGCGCCCGATACGGTCACCCACCGGCCCGCCGGCAAAGGTGCCCAGGGCCACGGCAGCAAGGAACACGAACAGATACAGCTGGCTTTGCTGCACGCTCAGGCCGAAGTGTTCGATCAGGTAGAAGGTGAAGTAGTTGGTGAACGACGCGATGTAGACGAATTTGGCGAACATCAGTACGGCGATCACGCCCACTGCGCGCCACATGGCGGCTGTGGGCAGTCCTGGCGCCTGTTGCCCGGCCAGGCCCTTGAGCTGGGTCTGGCCGTGGCGGATGGTCCAGCCAGTGACGCGCAGCAACACGAAGATCGCCAGGGCGGCCGCCAGCATGAACCAGGCGATGGCAGGCTGACCGTGGGGGATGACGATGGCGGCGGTCAGCAGCGGGCCGATGGCGGAACCGGTGTTGCCGCCGACCTGGAAGGTTGACTGTGCGGTGCCGAAGCGCCCGCCGGAGGCCATGCGCGCCACCCGTGAGGCTTCGGGATGGAAGGTCGCCGAGCCGATACCCACCACCGCAGCGGCGAACAGCAACATCGGGTAGCTGTTGGCGAAGGCGAGCAGGGCGATACCCACCAGGGTGAACAGCATGCCGGTGGGCAGCAGGTAAGGCATGGGGCGCTTGTCGGTGTACATGCCGACCCACGGCTGCAGCAGCGAGGCGGTGACCTGGTAGATCAGGGCGATCCAGCCGATCTGGGCGAAGCTCAGCGAGAAGTCGCTCTTGAGCATCGGGTAGATCGACGGCAGCACGGCCTGGATCAGGTCGTTGAGCAGGTGGGCGAAGGCGGCGGCACCGACGATGCGGACCAGAAAACCCAGGGGTTGGTCGGCGGTGGTGGGTGGGGCCAAGGTGGCGGCAGGAGTCGTCATGGGCGAGGCTCTTTTTCGAATGATGGCAAGGCATTGCCCGACGAAGGTTATCCAGCCGGGCAATGCCTGTCTCACGCCGAACAGGCACCCACTGTCGCGATTCGGACATTCAGTAGGCGGGTGTCGCGTTATGACGTGCCTGCCCTGGCCATCCACTTCAACAGCGTGGCGATCGGTATGCGGCGATGCACTTCGTGGCGCTGGGTATCGCCACCGTCGGCATAACGTTCCCGATAACGGCTGAGGATCAGGCCCGGGGTGAGTCGTATGAAGCCTATGACCGCAGCATCGACGTGCAAGTCAGCCGGTTGCGGCGCAAGCTGGAGAGCGACGCGGGTGCCGAACCGTTGATCTGCACGTTGCGCAATGTCGGCTACCTGTTCACTGCCAGCATGGTCAGGCGATGACGCTGTTGAGCAGGCTGCGCAGGGCCTTGCCGCGGCCACGCATCACCATCGCCCGCTGGATTGCCCTGACCACCCTGACGGCGATGTTCATCCTGCTGTTGCTCAAGGGGCTGTTCAGCCTGCTGCTGAGCGTGTGGGCGCAACCACCGCTGCTGGAGAGCGGCGTGATCGAGAAGGTCGCCGCGGTCACTCGCATCCTCGATACAGCGCCCCGGCATCGCCAGCGCAGCAGGCGATGGTTCTTACTCCGTGCAATGGCTGCGCAGCCGTGACCAGGCCGGTATACCGGAACTGGTCGATGCCGAGTTTCGCCAGGGCGCGCCAACCCTGCGGGCCTTGTTGAAACGGCCTGATGCTCGGATCCAGGCCTTTGAAGCGTCCGAACCGTGGGAGTTCGAACCCGCGCGCGGCTACGCCCTGATGATCGAGCTGAGTGACAAACTCGACGCGCCGCGGCGCTGCGTCTACGTTGGCAGGCCGGTGGGTATCAAGCGGGTGCTGGTGAACCTGGTGGACAACGCGGTCAAATACGGTCTGGCGCCTGAGCTGCGGCTGGCGGTAACCGCCGAGCAACTGGAAATCACCGTGCTGGATCGCGGGCCGGGCATCGCGCCCGAGTTACAGGAGCGCGTGTTCGCGCCGTTTTCCGCATCGAAGGTTCGCGCAATCGTGACACCGGTGGTGCCGGCCTCGGCTTGCCGGCGGTACGCGCGATCTTGCTGGAGCAAGGCGGCAGTGTGACATTGGCCAACCGCCCGGGCGGCGGGCTGGAGGTCAAGGTCAGCTTGCCAGTGTGCTGATCAGAGGCTCAGGTGGCTCAGGCCGGTATTCGTAGGCATAGCGCACGGCGGTGTGGTAGTGGTCAGTGGCAGGTTTCCCCGTCTTTGCCAGTTTTCAGGGCTCGACTTCGTCGATGTACGCATCGAAGAACCAGTCAGGAATCTGTTCAGCTCGGTACTCAAGCTCGGTGCCTTCAGTAATCTCCGCCAGCCACACAGCACACTCACCTGAGTTGTCGAATACGTAGGCGCGATTGCTGACTGCGATAGCGTCCGGCAGCAAGTCCAATGCCCGTGCGTAGCGCTCTCTGACTAGATCCGGTCTGACTGGATGCCCACCTTCCTGCACTCGAATGTGTACCCGGTCGATATTGATTTCAGGGTTTTCAGTCGAGACGAAGTAAAGGTAAGTACGGTAGCCCCGCGCTTGGGCACTGCGCATGAACTCGACCTTGCTGGGGTGCGACATGACAGTTTCGAAACTGAAGCTGACACCCTCATCGAGCAAGCGGTGCCGAATGAAGTCAGACAGAACGGAGGCGAAATAGGAATTCACCTTGATCTGCCTGTAGTCGACGCACGAGCCGTGCAGGCCCAGCATTCTGGCTTCATCAGTCAGTTGCTTCTGCCGTATCAGGTAATGATCGGTGTGAAATAGAACCAGCTCAGCCAGGCTGGCTTCGATTTCAAAGACTGCCAGGTCGATAAAGCCAGTGGCCTTGGCTTCTCTCTCCAATTCATCGGCATTGACGAAAATTCGCGTGAGGGCTGCCGGCAGGTCAGCCTTGATAGTACTTTTGCCAGATCCATTGGGGCCGGCGAATACCCGCAGCCTGCGGGCCTTCACTGGGTCGGATTCTCGCTGACCTTCCTTACGCTGATCTTCTCGCCAATATTGACTCTGCGCCGGGGTTTGGCCTTGGCCACGACTGTTCTGGAGCCGTCAGCAGCAACCCGCACGAGATGGCCATCATCGGTGCGCAGTACGCCGTGCCGGCTCACTTGCAGCGCCCGCAGATAAGCGGAATGCGTCGCTTCAGTGGCGCAGTCGGGAATCAACTGCTCCAGTGCGTCGAGCTCAGTTTCAGTGGCATGCTTGGCTTTTGCAGCCATGGGTAGATACCTCCAGACAACCTGAAACAGATTGTGTGCATAGGGGACATCATAGCGCTGGCACGGTAAAAAGGCATCAAAGGATGGCATCTTGGCGGTCCTGATAAGAGGTCGTGCCTGAGTGTGGCACGAAGGCGCTTAGCTGTTTTCGCCATGATGTGTAGTCCAATTCTGATTCATTGCCCAATTCGGCCGCTGGCCGCTTCAGCGCAATTGCAATCCTGGACCCACGGACCGGAGCACAACAACCACCAGGAATTGATCGGCATCGAGCGTATCTACACTGACGGCCTGCTATGGGGCGCGGCGACCTTCAAGAACTCGTTCTCCCAGCGCTCTTACTACGCCTACCTGGGCAAGGTCTGGGAGCACGAGCGTTATCCCGTGTATGCCAAGCTCAGCACTGGGCTGATCGAGGGGTACAAGGGCGAATATGATGACAAGATCCCGTTGAACCACTTCGGCGTTGCGCCGGTGATCATTCCGTCGTTCAGCGTGCATTGGGGGCCGGTGGGGGCCGAGTTCGTGGTGCTGGGAGGGGCTGCGGGGATGATCAACGTAGGATTGAGATTCTGACAGGTAGAGCGCCGCTCCCTCAGGTTCGGCGCTATCCGTGAGGTCAGGCGGTGCCCAGGGTTTTATCCGCAGCCTTGCTGCGCCCACCGAGCCATACCAGCAGCAACCCGGCAGCCGCCAGCACACCACCGGCCATCGGCACTGCGGCATAGCCGAGGTTCAGGCTGATTACCGCGCCGCCCAAGGCTGCGCCAAGCGCGTTACCCAGATTG
This sequence comes from Pseudomonas sp. NBRC 111130, assembly GCF_001320485.1. NCBI lineage: Bacteria > Pseudomonadati > Pseudomonadota > Gammaproteobacteria > Pseudomonadales > Pseudomonadaceae > Pseudomonas > Pseudomonas sp. NBRC 111130. The sequence goes on along the minus strand of NZ_BCBG01000018.1, from coordinate 84,359 downwards.
AACGCACCGACGTTGATCGACGACGCCAGCCCAGGTGCCTCGATGGCGGCGATCATCACCCGCATCTGCAGTGGCGGCACCACGGCGAAGGTGAACATGCCCCACACCAGCAAAGCGATGGCGGCACCGATATGGCTGCCCAGCACCAGCGGCATCAACAGCATGATCACCGCCAGCACGCCGAGGAAGATCCGCGCCGAGCCGTCCAGCGACCAGTCGGCCAGGCGCCCACCCAGGCTGTTGCCCAAGGTGAAGCCAACGCCGATCAGCACCAGGCCAAGGGTGATGAAACTGTCCGAGGCGCCAGTCAGCGCCGCCAGCACTGGCGCCACGTAGGTATACAAGGTGAACATGGCGCCAGCGCCCAGCACCGTGGTGGCCATCGCCAGCAGCACGCTGGGGCGCGCGATCACCGCCAGTTCCTTGCGCACATGTGGCACGCTGCCGCGCTCACCCTTGGGCAGGGCATACCACAGGGCCGCCATGGCCAGCAGGCCGAGCCCCGCAGTGCCAGCGAAGGCCATGCGCCAGCCGACCTGCTGGCCTATCCAGGTGGCCGCCGGCACACCGCCGATGTTGGCGATGGTCAGGCCCATGAACATGGTCGCCACGGCGCTGGCCTGCTTTTCCTTGGGCACGACACTGGCGGCCACCACGGCGCCCAGGCCGAAGAAAGCGCCGTGGTTGAGGCTGGTGACCAGGCGTGAGGCGAGCAGGGTGTAATAGTCTGGCGACAGCGCCGAGAGCAGGTTGCCTGCGGTGAAAATCGCCATCAATGCCATCAGTGCCGCGCGTTTGCCGAAGCGGCTGAACAGCAAGGTCATGATCGGCGCCCCGACCATGACGCCGATGGCATAGGCGGTAATCAGCATGCCAGCGCTGGGGATGCTGACGTCCACGCCTTGGGCGATCACCGGTAGCAGGCCCATCGGCGTGAATTCGGTGGTGCCGATGCCAAAGGCACCGATGGCCAGGGCGAACAGGACACGTCCGGCTTTCATGATGCAGCCTCCTGCGCGGTGTGATGAACGTGCTGCAATCGGTATTCGGCGACAGTCATGGCATCAGTCCCAGATCGGCGCCAGGCCTTCAGGGCTGACTTCACGGCCATTGCGCTCGAGCGTGGCGATGCGCGCCATGTCTTGGTCATCCAGGTGCAGGTCGCGGGCGAGCAGGTTGCTGGCCAGGTTTTCACGCTTGGTTGAAGACGGGATGACCGCGTAACCGAGCTGCAGGGCCCAGGCCAGCGCAACCTGGGCGACGGTGGCCTTGTGCTTGTTGGCGATCTCGGCCAGTACCGGGTCTTTCAGCACCTTGCCGTAGGCCAGGGTCATGTACGAAGTGACGGTGATGCCTTGTTCCTTGAGGAACGCGGTCAGCTTGCTGTTCTGCAGGTACGGGCTGAGCTCGATCTGGTTGGTGGCGATTTCGCCTTTGCCGACCGCGGCGATGGCCTGGCGGGTCAGCTCGATGTTGAAGTTGGAGACGCCGATCTGACGGGTCAGGCCCAATGTCTTGGCTTCAGCCAAGGCTTCCATGTATTCGGCCAACTCAACGCCGTTGCCTGGGGCCGGCCAGTGGATCAGCAACAGGTCGACATAGTCGGTGCGCAGTTTCTGCAGGCTGTCGCGCAGGCTGGGGATCAGCTTGTCGGCGGCGTAGTTCTCGACCCAGATCTTGGTGGTGATGAACAACTCGCTGCGTGGCACGCCGCTTTCGGCGATGGCCTGCCCGACGTCAGCTTCGTTCTTGTAGATCTGCGCCGTGTCGATGACCCGGTAGCCCAGTTCCAGGGCCGACTTGACCGAATCGATGACGGCTTGGCCGGTTAGGCGGAATGTGCCGAGGCCGAAGGATGGGATGCTCATGAATCTGCTCCAGGTGAGAGAACGGTAAGGAGCAGTGTGCGGGATTCAGCGTGTTTGATTAAGGCAGGGCAGGGCCAAGGTCATTTGACTTGAAGTCAAAAATGACCCCTGAGGTCATGCAATTCAGGCAAGGTGGTGCAATCAATGCTTGATCTGCGCCGGATTGGATTGCAGCAACCACAGTTGGCTCAGTCCCAGCAGTTGTTGTTCCAAGGTCGACTGCGCGCCGATGCGCTGTGCTTCACTGTCCTTTCGCAGCAGCGCGTCGAGGACGCCCAGCAGGTCCCGATCCTTGCTGTTGGAGAAGTGCTTGTCGACATCCGAGATCTCGATGCCATTCTGGTAGGAACGGACCCGCTCCGTCTGGCTAGCCTGTTGCGACACGCGAGCTTCAGTCAGAACGCCGTTGCTGAAGCCGAGGCGGGTCGTGCTGTTCGACTGGTCGTCGACCTCGTGATAGCGGTAGTTCTGCGATTCGCTGTCACGGGTCAGCTGCAGGGCCACCAGTGGGTTGAACCCTTGGTGCCAAGCGGCCTTCAGACTGGCCTGTTGCTGTTGCTCCACGGACAGGTGGGTGCCGCCCTTGATCTGGGTTGCCTGTGAAACCTGGTAGCTGAAGTAGTCTGCCTCTTCCGGCTTCACCGGATTGGGCTGCAGCGTGGGCTGACTGACAGACGCGTTGAAGTCGGCCAGGCCGTTGAGCAGCAGGCGACTGTTGCGGTTCAGGGCGGCTGCCGCACCGGCTGTGCGAGGTCTGTCGTCATCGACGCTGTTGAGCTGGCTGAAGGCATCCTTGAACAGGCTCATCAGGTGTTCGTCGCCATGGCCGCGTTGCTGCGCGGCGTCAAATTGCGTCAGGTAGTTGGCCACCGCAGCCTGACGCATGGCCTGATTACCCAGCAAAGCGCCGCCCTGGGTGTCGAAGTTCATCTTCACTTCGCCACCGGGCCCCAGCAGTTTCAGGCTACGGGTCTGGTCGTCCAGGCGCAGTTCGAAGGTTTGTCGTTCACCGCTGCTGGTGACCAGTTGCGCGTCCAGTTGCAGGCCGGTGAACAGGTTTGGGTCGAGCTTGACCAGTGCGCCCAGCTGGAGGCTCGGCGGCTCCTGGGTCAGGCCGTTGATGGCCGACTGGAAGCCGTTGGCGAGCGCTGCCAGGCCATCGAGCTCCTTGGCGCTGAGCGTACCGCCTTGTACCTGCGCATCCACGGCCAGGCCTTGCTCGCTGCTGTACAGGCCCAAGGTCACAGTGGCGCCGGAAGCGGTGGTGAGGTTGAAAGTGATGCTATTGCTGGCGTATTCGCGCAGGCGCGACTGCTGCAGGCCGAGGATCAGTTCGTTGGGCGCGGATGTATCGCTGACCAGTAAGCCGGATTGGGCGATGGTCTCACCGCCATTGGCGGCCAGTTGCGCCAGCAGCGCCGCCCCCAGGCCCTGGAAGCGTGTGCTGGTTGCACCCGATTGCACGGCGCTGGCCATGTATTGGCTGAGCTTGTCGACAGCCGGCGTTTCCCAGATGTAGCGGTTCGAGGTGTTGCCTAAGTTGCCTTTGGCGGAGTAGATGTCGCTGTCCGTGCCGACCGTTGGCTGGCCGAGGATCACCTGCGTACTGGCGCGCGTCACCGTGCCGGGGGCTTGGCTGGCTGCGTTGATCTGGGCTGTCGCTGCAGGCGCGATCTGGACGGGAAAGGTGCGAACGGCAGCTATCGGGTTCACCATCGGCGTTCCATGCGGATTCTGTGGGTATCCATGCTATCGGCGTGCCATCAGGAAACCTGAATGTGTATTGCGCACAAACGAAACGGCCCGCCAAAAGGCGGGCCGTAGGGCATTGCAGGTGCCGATCAGCGGCGCCGGAACAGCGGCAGCGGCTCGTCGGTGGCGCCCTGGTAGGTAACCGAGAAGTCCTTCAGACTTTGCAGGGCATCTTCCGGGTCCTTGTCGGCACGCAGGGCGAAGGCGTCGAAGCCGCAGCGGGCCATGAAGAACAGCTGGTCGCGCAGCACGTCGCCGATGGCGCGCAGCTCGCCCTTGAAGCCATAGCGGTCACGCAGCAGGCGCGCGTTGGAATAGCTGCGCCCGTCGGTGAAGGCCGGGAAGTTCAGGGCGATGACCTGGAAGTGCTGCACGTCCTCGCCGATTTCTTCCGCTTCCTGGTCGCTGTCCAGCCACACGCCCAGGCCGCCATCGCGGGCCTTGAGCACGTGGGCGTGGTCGCGCCACATCTGCAGCGGGACGATGTAGTCGTCGCAGTTGGTCAGCTCGTCGAACGCGGTGTCCTTGGGCAGCAGGTGCCAGGTTTCGTCGACGATCTGGTTGTTCTTAATGATTCGCTGCATAGACGCGTTCCTTGAAGGGGTCGATGCCGATACGCTGGTAGGTGTCGATGAAACGCTCTTCCTCGGTACGTTGTTCGACGTACACGGCGATCAGCTTCTCGATCACATCGGCCATGTCATCCTGGGCGAAGGACGGGCCGAGGATCTTGCCCAGGCTGGCGTCGCGCGCGGCGTTGCCGCCCAGCGATACCTGGTAGAACTCCTCGCCCTTCTTGTCCACCCCGAGGATGCCGATGTGGCCGACGTGGTGGTGGCCGCAGGCGTTCATGCAGCCAGAGATGTTCAGGTCGATCTCGCCGATGTCGAACAGGTAGTCCAGGTCGTCGAAACGGCGCTGGATCGATTCGGCGATCGGGATCGACTTGGCGTTGGCCAGCGAGCAGTAGTCGCCGCCCGGGCAGCAGATGATGTCGGTCAGCAGGCCGATGTTCGGCGTGGCGAAGCCGTTTTCGCGCAGTTCCATCCACAGCGCGTGCAGCTGGCGCTGCTCGACGTCGGCGAGGATGATGTTCTGCTCGTGGGAGGTACGCAGGAAGCCGAAGCTGTAGCGCTCGGCAAGGTCGGCCACGGCGTCCAGCTGCTTGTCTGTCAGGTCGCCCGGGGCAACACCGGTCGGCTTCAGCGACAGGGTCACGGCCACGTAGCCAGGGCGCTTGTGGGCGCGGGTGTTACGCGAACGCCAGCGGGCGAAGCCCGGGAACTCGGCATCCTGGGCGCTGTAGTCGACGTTGTCGAGGGCCAGGTAATCCGGATCGACGAAGTGGCGCGAGACGCGCTGGACTTCTTCCTCGGTCAGGGTGGTGCTGCCGCCACGCAGGTAGGCCATTTCGGCCTCGACCTTCTCGGCGAACACTTCAGGGGTCAGAGCCTTGACCAGGATCTTGATCCGCGCCTTGTACTTGTTGTCACGACGACCGTAACGGTTGTACACGCGCAGGATGGCGTCGAGGTAGCTGATAAGGTCCTGCCACGGCAGGAACTCGTTGATGAACGAACCGACCACCGGGGTACGGCCCAGGCCACCACCGACCAGCACGCGGAAGCCCAGCTCGCCAGCGGCGTTGCGCACCGGCTCCAGGCCGATGTCGTGCACCTCGATGGCGGCGCGGTCTTCTTTCGAGCCGTTGATGGCGATCTTGAACTTGCGCGGCAGGTAGGCGAACTCCGGGTGGAAGGTGGTCCACTGGCGGACGATTTCGCACCAGGGGCGCGGGTCGACGATTTCATCCGCAGCCACACCGGCGAACTGGTCGGTGGTGGTGTTGCGCAGGCAGTTGCCGCTGGTCTGGATCGCGTGCATCTGCACGGTGGCCAGTTCGGCGAGAATATCCGGGATGTCTTCCAGCGCTGGCCAGTTGAACTGCACGTTCTGGCGGGTGGAAATGTGGGCGTAGCCCTTGTCGTAGTCGCGGGCGATCTTGGCCAGGGTGCGAACCTGTTTGGCGTTCAGCTGGCCGTACGGCACGGCGACGCGCAGCATCGGCGCGAAACGTTGGATGTAGAGGCCGTTCTGCAGGCGCAGAGGGCGGAATTCTTCTTCGCTCAGCTCACCGGCCAGGTAGCGGCGGGTCTGATCACGGAACTGCTTGACGCGGTCCTCGATGATCCGCTGATCGTACTCGTCGTATACGTACATAAAAGTCCTGTCTCAGGCTGCATGCAGCTATTCGCGCGCACGGCCGCGCACTCCGGTTCGGAGCCGGGGAACGATAGCAGGTTGGGTTTATGCGCTAAAGTGATGTTTTTGCATATGAAAAGAACCAAACGAACTAAGTGAGACTGACTGGCATTTGTTCCCCCATCAGGCGACGGGTTTATACTCAGTGGTTTGTTTCAAAGGGTGTATCCGCATGCTCAAGGCGCTTTGCCAAAGCTTGTGCCTGAGCCTGCCTTTGGCAGCTTCCGCTCAGGCCGCTTCGGTGGTCTTCCTGAACCCTGGCCACTCCAACGAGACGTTCTGGGTCAATTACTCGCGTTTCATGCAGGCCGCCGCCGATGAGCTGGGCATGACCCTGCGGGTCGAGTACAGCGAGCGAGATGCCGCGCGGGCGATGAGCCAGGCCCGGGCGACGCTCGATGGCCCGCAGCGGCCGGACTACCTGGTGCTGGTCAACGAACAGTACCTGGCGCCAGAGATCATCCGCTTGTCCCGTGGGACCGGGGTCAAGCTGTTCCTGGTCAACAACGGCCTCACCGCCAACCAGGCCCGGAGCATCCAGGCCCAGCCTGACAGATATGGGCAGGTGCTCGGTACCTTGACCGCCAACGATCAGCAGGCAGGCTTTCGCATGCTGCACGAGATGGTCGCATTGTTGCCCCGAGACAATGAGCCGATCGACCTGGTGGCCTTTGCCGGTGTCAAGACCACCCCGGCTTCGCAGTTGCGTGAAGAAGGCATGCGCCAGGCGTTGGCAGACTTTCCTCAGGTGCGCCTGCGCCAGGTGGTGTATGGCGGCTGGAACCGCGAGCGCGCCTACGAGCAAGCCAAACAGTTGGTGCAGCGCTATCCCCGGACCCGGCTGGTGTGGGCAGCCAACGACCAGATGGCTTTCGGTGCCATGCAGGCGTTCGAGGAAGCCGGGCGCAAGCCTGGGCGCGACGTGGTGTTCGCCGCTGTCAACAGCTCGCCGCAAGCCTTGCGCGCCCGGATCGATGGGCGCCTTGGCGTGCTGATGGGCGGGCATACCACCCTGGGGGGCTGGGCCATGGTATTGCTGCACGACGATGCCCAAGGCCTGCAAGTCAACCGCGACGGTAAGCAAGAGCATGTGCTGCCCGTGCTGCAGTCGATCGACCAGGCCAAGGCACGGCGTTGGCTGAAGCTACTGGAGCGCGGCGACTACGGTGTCGATTTCCAGCATTACAGCGCCCAAGGGCAGCCGCCGAGCTACCAGTATCCGTTTCTCACGTCACCCGTCGACTATTGAAAGACCTTGCTTGAGTGAAGGGCATAGCTCGTCTTAACTGCTGGTGGTGAAGTGCATTCCCATAACCACTACAAGAGGCAATGCAATGGGAAACTCTACCAAGGTCCGCAAAGCTGACAGCAGTGTCGATGCCTGGGCGATCCTTTGCCTGATCGTCCTGGTGGTGGTCACCGCGGTGTATTGGGTCAGCCACCAGTGACCTGAACTCAAGACCGTGATCCAGGCAGAACGCCTGCGGGAGGGAATCTCGCAGGCGTTTGCGTTTTATTTCAGCGTGCTCAGCGCGCAGTGAGGTGCAGCGCCAGTTGCACCAGGCCGATCAGTACGGCAATGAACACCAGGGTGAACAGCGTGCCCAGCACGATGAAGTGGCTGGCCTTGCCGTGGGTGAAGTCGCGGGCGCGGTTCTTGCCGCTTTGCACACCAAAGGCGGCGGCGAGAATGCTGTGCAGCATCTGCCAGAAGGTCGGGGGCTTGCCCTGGCTGGAATCGTCCATGGTGGCTCCTGAAGAATCAGCGGCAATCAGCAACAGTGTAGGCAACGCGCATGAGCTTGGCTGGATACATTGCCACGGTCGGTTCCTCACGTTAAGGTTTTCGGCTTGACGCGGTGGCGCGATGAACAATAGACGTGTCCGCCAGCACGGACCTGATTGCAGACCAAAGGTGACTCGATTTGAACCCTGACTCCATGCTGGCGGCGTTGCCAGGCTTCGCCATCGCCCCCGAAGCGATCCAGGTGTTGCCGGATGCCGCGGCCTACCGCACCTGCCTGCTGGAACGCATCGCCACGGCGACCCGGCGAATCGTGATCGTTGCCTTGTACCTGCAAGAGGACGAGGCCGGCCAGGAGGTGCTCGATGCCCTGTACCAGGCCAAGGCCGAGCGGCCGGGCCTGGAGATCGTCATCGTGGTCGACTGGTTCCGTGCCCGCCGTGGCCTGCTGGGGGGCGGGCGCCAGCCGGGCAATGCCGCCTGGTATCAGGCCCAGCGCCAGTTGCGTGGGCTGGATGTGGTGATTCATGGTGTGCCGGTGCAGACCCGCGAGCTGTTCGGTGTACTGCACCTGAAAGGCAGCGTGATCGACGATTGCGTGATCTACACCGGTGCCAGCCTCAATAACGTCTATCTCCACCGGTTCGACCGCTACCGGCTCGACCGTTACCACCTGTTCCAGTCGCCGGCCCTGGCCGATGCCATGGTCGGCTTGGTTCGACGCGTGTTGCACCACACCGCGACGCCGCGTCTGGACCTGCCTGCTGCCCCTGCAACCCGCAGCCTGCGCGGCGATATCCGGCGCCTGCGTGCGCGCCTGCGGCGTATGGCCTATGACGCACCGCCCGCGATTGCGGGGCAGGGGCTGCGTGTCATCCCGCTGCTGGGCGTCGGCCGTGGCAACCCGCTCAACCGCACGCTGTGCGCGCTGCTGGCGGTGGCACGTGCGCAGATCATCATCAGCACACCGTATTTCAACCCGCCTCGGGTGGTGATGCGCGAGATCGACCATGCACTGGGCAGGGGCGTGCGCATCGAGCTGATCGTCGGCCACCGCACCGCCAACGACTTCTATATCGCCCCGGGCGAGCCGTTCAGTGCCAGTGGTGCCTTGCCGTACCTGTACGAGGACAACCTGCGGGCCTTTGCCCGGCGCCGTCAGGCCGCGATTGCCAGCGGCCAGTTGCTGATACGGATATGGAACGATCCGGGCCACACCTTCCATGCCAAGGGGGTGTGGGTCGACCAGCGCTATTCGCTGCTGACCGGCAACAACCTCAACCCACGCGGGTTCAACCTGGACCTGGAGAACGGGCTGCTGATCGATGACCCGCACGGGCAGTGGCTGGTGCCACGGGCGGTGGAGCTGGAGGGCATTCGCCGGCATGCGCCGCAGATCGGCACGGTGGATGAGCTGGGCGAGAAAGCCGAGCATCCCAAGGAAGTGCGCAAGTTCCTGCGGCGCCTGCGCTACAGCCGGCTGGAGCCGTTGATCAAAAGGGTCCTGTAGGCCGCCAGTCGTCAGCTGGATCGATCCTTGCCAATCGGTCGGGGTCCACTTTGACGAACCCTGGTAAAAGGCTCTGCGAATGGAATCACTTGTTGGCAATGGCTCGCCGCGCAGTCTCGTGGTCCGACAGCTGGTCCTGGCCTTCTCGGCACTGTTGTTGGTGGCGTTGGTGCTGGGCATGGTCTCGCTGTACCGGATCGCCCAGTCACTCGATGAGCGCGAACGTAGCCAAAGCAGTTTTCACACGCAGTCTTCCCTTGAGCAACTCCAGAAAAACGAGCGTGCCTACCTGCTCAGCTACGCTTTCTGGCAGGCCGCCTACGATCACCTGGCAGGGCCGGTGGACAGCCACTGGGCGTATGATGAGGATAATGTCGGCCAGACCCTTTATAGCGACAATGGCTACGAGGGCGTGTTTGTGCTGGACGATGACGGTACCCACTATGCGGTGATCAAAGGCGAACTCAGCACCCGCACGTTTGACGATTTCAGCGCCAGCGGCAGCAGGGTCATGCAAGTGGCGCGTGCCGCGGTCAAGCAGGATCAGGCCGCGTCCGGGTTTGTCATGTTCGCCGGGCAACCTGCATTGTTTTCTGCTGCCGTCATTCGCTCCCCCTCGACACCGCACCATGTGGCGGCGCCGAATGCGGTGCTGGTGTTCGTGCGTGCACTGGACGCGGTCATGCTCGCAGAGCTGGCCAAGGCGGTCGGTTTGAGTGGTTTCGCCACCACCGCGAGCAAAGTCCCGCAAGCGGGCCTGGGTTACTTGCCGCTGGAAGGCACCGGGCAGGCCCTGACCTGGGAAATCGAGCGCCCCGGCACCACCTTGTTGCGCACGGTGGTCGCACCCTTGAGCCTGGTATTGCTGGTGTTTGGCCTGCTGACGGCATTGCTCACCCGCTATGCCATCCGCGCCAGCGCCCGTATCGACCGCAGCCACCGCCAGCTGGCGGCCTCCAAGAACGCCCTGGAAACCAGCGAGGCGCGTTTCAAGGCCGTCGCCGAGGCGGCCTCGGACTGGATCTGGGAAACCGATGTCCAGCAGCACCTGACCTACCTCTCCGCACGGTTCGCCGAGCTGACCGGCCACCCTGTCGAGCAATGGCTGCAGCGCCCCCTCACGCAACTGCTGGCCTGCGACACCAGCCCTGTCGAGACCTGGCTGCATAATCTGGCAGCCACCGAAGCGACCGCCAGCCTGCGCTGCCAGTACCGCGACCGCCTGGGCCAGCAGCGTGAGTGCCGCATCGCGGCGCGGGCGATCATCGAGCAGGGTATCTGCAAAGGCTTCCGTGGTACCTGCAGTGACATTACCGACGAAGTGGCTGCCCACGCCCAGATCCAGCACCTTTCCTTGCACGATGCGCTTACCGGCCTGCCCAATCGCAACAAACTGTTCCGTTTTCTCGAGCAGGACCAGCCCGTGCCCGTGGCCGTGCTGATGCTCGACCTGGACAACTTCAAGCCGATCAATGACAGCCTCGGCCACCCGGCTGGCGATTCGGTGCTGATCGAGGTAGCCCGGCGCCTCGGCGAGGTGACCCGTGACAGTGATCTGGTGGCGCGCCTGGGTGGGGACGAATTCATCGTCGTGCTGGTGCGGCCTGGTCAGCGAGAGGAAATGGACCGCTTCTGTGCGCGGCTGATCGACACCTTGCGTCGGCCGATCACGCTGGGTGGCCATGCCGTGCAGGTCGGCGCGAGCCTGGGGGTGGTGCTCTCGGCCGAGTACCCCGGCACCCCCGGCGACCTGATCCGCTATGCCGACGTCGCCCTCTATAGCGCCAAGCAGGCCGGCAAAAACACCTGGCGCTATTTCTCGACGCAGATGAACGCGGCGCTGCTGGAAAAACGCACGCTCGAAGGCGAACTGCGTGCGGGCATCCCGCGTGGCGAGTTGCTGTTGCATTATCAGCCACGCTTCAAGGTCGATGGCAACACGGTGGCCTCCGTCGAGGCGCTGGTGCGCTGGCATCACCCGCGCCTGGGGCTGCTGCACCCGGACCGTTTCATCCCGTTGGCCGAAGAGTCGGACCTGATCGTGCAACTGGGCAGCTGGGTGCTGCATGAAGCCTGCAGCCGTGCGCGCAGCTGGCCGCTTGACGTGCTGGTCTCGGTCAACATGTCGCCGGCGCAGTTTCGCCGCAGCGATGTGGTACGTGACGTGGCGGAGGCGCTCAGGCACACCGGCCTGCCGGCGCACCGCCTGGAGCTGGAAATCACCGAAAACGTCATGCTCAACGATGTCGAGGGCGCGCTACATACCATGAATGCGCTCAAGGAACTGGGCGTGCGCCTGAACATGGACGATTTCGGCACTGGCTATTCGTCACTCGGCTACCTGCGTACCTACCCGTTCGACAGCATCAAGATCGACAAGCGTTTCGTGCAGTCGCTGGGCAAGAGCGACAGTGACCGCAGCGTGGTTCAGGCCATCATCAACCTGGGCAATGCCATGGGCATGACCGTCACTGCCGAGGGTGTCGAGACCCCGCAACAACTGGCGCTGCTCAGCGATGACCAATGCCACGAGGTGCAGGGTTTCTTGCTCAGCAAACCGGTGGAAAACCAGGCGTTGGTGCGTTTGATGGAGGCGGGGATCGCCACCGGACCTGTCGTACCTTGAACGGTTACACTCATTTGCATGCAGCGTGACCGTTCGCCCCTCTGAAAAGTCATGCCAAGCGCATACAATCGGCCTTTTCCACGTTATCAGACAGGCCAGACCGTATATGGCGCTTGATCCACCCACAATGCTGACGATCACCATCGCCCTGGCCGCTGCCGCTGCGCTGTACCTGGCGATCGAGTGGCGCAGTGTCCGCGAATCGTCGCTGCTGTTCTGGAGCGCCGGTTTCGCCACGATCACCGTCGGTTCGACCCTGGCACTGTTGCGCGGGATCGGCCTGCTGCTGATCGGTATCTGGTTCGCCAATGGCTTGTTGGTGGTTGCCCATGCGTTCTTTCTGCTGGGCGTGGTGCGTTTCACCCAGGCCCGGCTGTCGCGGGCATGGCTGCTGATCGTGGTGATCTGGTTCGGCTTGTTGCTTCTGCCCGTGGGGCCGCAGTGGTCAAAACTGATGCTGATGGTCAACTCGCTGCTGGTAGCGTCGCTCACGCTCAAGGCCAGCTACCTGCTGCGCCCGCATGGCAAGTCGCTGAGTGTGGGGGCGGTGCAACTGCGTTACGTGCTGTTGATCCATGGCCTGTTCTATGTAGCCAAGGCGGCCGTGGCGGTGATACCGGGCACGTTGATCGACCTGGCGACCTTTGGCGGCCTGATCATCCAGGTTTCGCTGGTCGAAGGGGCGATGGCGATCATGCTGATCGCGCTGTCGATGACCGGCACCGAGCGCTATCGCCGTGAAGAACGCATCGCCCGGCTGGCTGCTCGCGATCCGCTGACGGCGTTGTACAACCGTCGGGCCCTGGAAGTGCGGGCGACGCACCTGTTCAAGGCGGTCAGCCCGGCTCAGCCGGGGGCGTTGCTGCTGATCGACATCGACAATTTCAAGCTGGTCAATGACCTGCATGGACATGCGGCGGGTGACCGCCTGCTGATTGCCTTGAGCGAGATGATTCGTGCGGTGTTGCCGGAGCGTTCGTTGGCGGCAAGACTGGGCGGCGATGAGTTCGTCATCCTGCTCAATGGTGCCAGCAGCGAGAAGGTGGTGGCACTGGGCAGCCAGCTGCGCGAACAGTTCCAGCAGTTTGCCAGGGAGGCGATGCCGACCCCGCAGGCGGTGACCTTGAGTATCGGCGCCAACCTGTTCGATCAGCCACCGGCCAGCCTGGCGGCGTTGATCGAGCAGGGGGATGTGGCGTTGTACCAGTCCAAGCGGGGCGGGCGTGACAGCATCCGCCTGGTTGACCGGACCGTGGCGAGTCCGGTCAGATAGATTGATGCTGGCCCCTTCGCGGGCACGCCCGCTCCCACAGGAATACCGCTGGCTTCGATGTCTGTGAAACCCCTGTGGGAGCGGGCGTGCCCGCGAAGGGGGCGCAAAGCGGCCCCCTGCAATCTCAGGTCACGACCTGATAGCAAGGTACATAAGCAGCGCCACCTGGCAGCTTCATCCGGTGCTGGTCGACGAACGCCTGCAACAGGCGCCCCAACGGTTCCAGCACCGCCGCATCACCGCGGATCTGATACGGCCCGTGCTCCTCGATCAGCCGGATCCCTTTGTCTTTCACGTTGCCCGCAACGATGCCGGAAAACGCCCGGCGCAGATTGGCCGCCAGCTCGTGGGCTGGCAGGTCACGGCGCAGGGCCAGTTCGGCCATGTTGGCGTGGGTCGGGTCGAACGGGTGCTGGAAGCCACCGTCGATCCTCAGCAGCCAGTTGAAGTGGAACGCGTCATTGCGCTCGCGGCGGAACTGCTTGACCTGCTTGAGCCCCTCGACCATGTGCCGGGCCACTTCCGCCGGATCATCGATGATGATCTGGTAGTGGCGTTGCGCGGCCTCGCCGAGGGTGGCACCGACGAAGGCATGCAGCTGCTGCAGGAAGGGTTCGGCACTGCGCGGCCCGGTGAGCACCACCGGGAAGGGCAGGTCCTGGTTGTCGGGGTGCATGAGGATGCCGAGCAGGTAGAGGAATTCCTCGGCAGTGCCGGCGCCGCCGGGGAAGATGATGATGCCGTGGCCGACGCGGACGAAGGCTTCCAGGCGCTTCTCGATGTCCGGCAGGATCACCAGCTCGTTGACGATCGGGTTCGGCGCCTCGGCGGCAATGATGCCCGGCTCGGTCAGGCCCAGGTAGCGGCTGCCGTGCATGCGTTGCTTGGCATGGGCGATGGTCGCGCCCTTCATCGGGCCCTTCATCACGCCCGGGCCGCAGCCGGTGCAGATGTCCAGTTTGCGCAGGCCCAGTTCGTGGCCGACCTTCTTGGTGTACTGGTACTCCTCGCTGCTGATCGAGTGGCCACCCCAGCACACCACCATCTTCGGCTCCACGCCAGGGCGCAGGGTCCGGGCGTTGCGCAGCAGGTGGAAGACATAGTCGGTGATGCCCTGGGAGCTTTCCAGGTCGATGCGCTGGCTGGCCAGCTCGCTTTCGGTGTAGACGATGTCCCGCAGGGCGCTGAACAGCATTTCGCGGGTGCTGGCGATCATTTCGCCATCGACGAAGGCGTCGGCTGGAGCGTTCAGCAGCTCCAGGCGCACGCCGCGGTCTTGCTGGTGGATGCGGACTTCGAAGTCCTTGTACGCTTCGAGAATGGTCTTGGCGTTGTCGACATGGGCGCCGGTGTTGAGAATGGCCAGGGCGCACTGGCGGAACAAAGTGTAGAGGCTGCCGGTACCGACTTCACTCAGTTGCTGGACTTCACGTTGCGACAGCGTCTCCAGGCTGCCTTTGGGGCTGACGGATGCATTGATGACATGGCGTTGAGGCATCTAAGTCGTTCCTGTGCAGGTAAAAACATCCTTGCAAGACAACACCATACCGATCAAGGCGCGTCAACCTAAAAGGCGTTGCACACCGAGGGTGATTGCCAGGCCACCGGCCACCAGCCACAGGTTGAGGACTGCCCCGGTGATCAGTGCCTTGGGCCCGGCCTGGCGGATCTGGCTCCAGCGGGTTTCCATGCCCAGCGCGGTCATGGCCATGGTCAGGGCGAAGGTGTCCAGGCTGTTGACCGCCTGGGTCACGCTGCCCGGCAGCACCTGCAGCGAGTTCACCAGCACCAGGGCGAGGAAACCGAAGGCGAACCAGGGCATGGCGATGCGGCCGTTGCCTTGCGCCTGGCCGGGCTGGCGCGAACGGCTGATCCACAGGCCCACCACCAGCAGCACCGGCACCAGCAGCATCACCCGGGTCATCTTGACGATGGTGGCGATGTGCGTGGCTTCGGGGCTGACATTACTGGCCGCGCCCACCACTTGCGCCACTTCGTGAATGGTCCCGCCGAGGAACAGGCCGGCGCCCAGGGTGTCCAGGTGCAGCCAGCCGGCGTTGATCGCCAGTGGATAGAGGAACATCGACAGGGTGCCGAACAGCACCACGCTACCAACGGCCATGGCGCTCTTGTGCGGGGCGCTGCGCAGTGCCGATTCGAACGCCAGCACGGCGGCAGCACCACAGATCGCGCTGCCCGCTGCGGTGAGCAGGGCAGTATCGCGGTCCAGCTTGAACAGTCTGGTGCCGCACCACAGGCCGATCAGCAAGGTGCTGGTCACGACCAGCAACGATACCGTCAAGCCGGACCAGCCGACTTCGGCGATCTCCTGCAGGCTCACGCGCAGGCCGAAGAAGGCCACGGCGATGCGCAGCAACCCACGGGCCGAGAAGTTGATACCGGCTGCCCAGCTGGCCGGCACGCCATCGCGCAGGGCATTGCCATAAAGGGCGCCGGCGACAATCCCGACGATCAGCGGGCTGATGCCCAGGCCGGCGATGGCCGGCAGGGCTGCCAACTGGGTGACGGCGAGCGCGAACAGCGCGACGAACAGGATGCCGTTGAGCCGCCCTCGGGTGGAGAGGGTAGGCGCCAACGTGGGGTTGGAAGTTGCCGTGGCCATGTGAGTCCTCCGGAAAATGTTTCGACATGACCTACGTTAATCTGGTTATAAGCTTATAAAAAATCGTAATTTAGGATGGCAAATATCCGTTTTGCTGATATTTTTACTAGATGACCCCAGAACAGCTGATAACCTTCGCCACCGTAGCCGAGCACGGCAACATCAGCCATGCGGCCCTGGCCCTGCATCTGTCGCAACCGGCGGTGTCCGGTCAGCTCAAGTTGCTGCAGGAAGACTTTGGCGAACCCCTGTACCAGCGCGCCGGCCGTGGCGTGCGCCTGACCGCTGCCGGCGAGCAACTGCTGGCCCATGCCCAGCGCCTGCGCGATACCTTCCGCCAGGCCCAGGCCTTGTGCGAGGCCATGCGCGGGCTGGAGCGCGGCACCTTGCGCATCGGCGCCAGCACCACGCCGGCCAGCTACCTGCTGCCGTACCTGATTGCCGATTTTCACAAGCGTTATCCGGACGTGCTGGTCAGCACCTCCCACGGCAACACCACGGAGATCGTGGCGGCGTTGGACAGTGTCGATATCGCCTTGATCGAGGGGCCGCCCGGGCAGGATCTGCCCTTGGGCACGCAAGTGACGGCGTGGCGCGAGGACGAGATCGTGGCCATCGTGCCGAGTGATCATCCGCTTGCCGAGGCCGAGGAGCATACCTTGGCGTCACTCGGCGCCTACCCACTGGTACTGCGCGAAAGCGGCTCGGGGGTCCGGCAGATCGTCGAGCGGGCGTTTGCCCGCTACGGCGTAGCGATGCGCGTGGCGTTGGAGATTGCCGGGGTGGAGGGGGTGAAGGAGGCGGTGCGGGCCGGGATGGGCGTTGGGTTCGTCTCGGCCATGTCGATCCGCCATGAGGACGGGGCATTGCGGCAGGTGCGGATTGCGCCAGCGCCACTGGTCAGGCGCTTTTCCATTCTGTTGCCCCATGCTGCCACGCCTTCGCGGGCGGCGGCGCGGTTCATGGAATTGTGCGTGGGGCGGCTCGATGATGCCGGGCGATGATGGGTCAGCCTTTGCCAGGCCAAAGGTGTCAGCCCTTCAGCCCTCATGAAAGCTCGGCAAAAGTGCGCTTGATCGTAGAACCCACAATCGAGCGCGATATCTGCCAGCAGCATCCTCGCGTCGAGCAGCAGTTGCTTGCTTTTCCTGATCCGTTGCTCGCGCATCCATTGCTGTGGCGGCACCCGGGTGCTTTCCTTGAACATTCTGCTGAAGTGGCTGCGCGACAGCGCGCATGCCTCGGCGAGCTCGGTCACCGATATGCCCACGTCCAGATGCGCCAGCATCATCTGCTTGGCGGTCCGCAATTGCCAAGGTTTGAGCTGCCTGGTCGATTTCAAGGCGACAGTCGCCAGCACAGTGCAATCGCCACTGTTCATGAAGGTCCATTCCTGTTCGCGAGGGAAGAACGCTCAGCGGGCAGCTGTGCCCGCTGAGGGAGGCTGATGCGGGATCAGAGAGGCGCGGCAACCGGCGCCAAGGTGGGGCCATGCTTAACGCGCTCAGGCGCCTTGTGGACCATGGTGTAGGCGTAGTCCACGCCCATGCCGTATGCGCCGGAGTGTTCTTTGACCAGCTCCATCACGGCGTCGTAGGTCGCGCGATTGTTCCAGTCGCGCTGCCACTCCAGGAGCACCTGCTGCCAGGTCACCGGCACGACGCCTGCCTGGATCATGCGCTGCATGGCGTAGTCGTGGGCCTCCTTGGTCGTGCCGCCGGAGGCATCGGCAACCATGTAGATCTCGTAGCCGGCATCGTGCATGGCGGACAGCGCGAATGTGGTGTTGCAGACCTCGGTCCACAGGCCGGAAACGATGATCTTGTTGCGGCCGTTGTTCTTCAGGGCATCACGAACCTTCTGATCGTCCCAGGAGTTCATGGAAGTCCGTTCCAGCAGCGGCGCATCAGGGAATACCGCTAGCAGCTCGGGGTAGGTGTGCCCGGAGAAACTCTCGGTCTCGACCGTGGTGAAGATGGTCGGCACGTTGAAGATCCTGGCCGCCTTGGCCAGGCCAACGGTGTTGTTCTTCAGCGTTTGTCGATCAATGCTCTGGACGCCGAAAGCCATCTGCGGTTGTTGATCGATGAAGATCAGCTGGCTGTTGAACGGGGTCAGGACTTCAGTGTTTGGCGTGCTCATTGCTAATCCCTGTGCTGGTTTGTGGCGAAGGTTTGCTCAGCGGTTCTCGCCGAGTGCCAGCAAACGATAACCAAATCATCAGCGATTCGGTGGCGCACTTTTGCGTCGCTAAAGGCGCATTAATGCGCCACCTGTTGCGCTGGGTACGGTGCTAGCCTCTGCGCTACCCGGATCACTACGATCCGTCATTCACTTGGAGAATGCAGTGGCCGCATCACGACCTTTCAACGACGACACCGCCTACTGGGGCGTCCCCTGGGAAGCAAGCTACGGCTATCCGCAAGCCCGGCGGGTAGGTAAAGAGATTTTCGTATCGGGCCAGTTCAACCATGACCAGGACGGCAATCTGGTCGCTCCGGCGCCTCTGGATGCCGACGGCAGACCCAGCGATTTCTCATCGATGGGGGAACAGATGCGTGTGGCCTATGACAACATCTCGTCGTTACTCGCCCTCTACGGCGCCAGCCTTGATGATGTCGTCGAAGAAACCCTTTACGTGCTGGACATGGATGCAGCCTTCGCCGTGGTCGGCAAGGTACGCAAGGCGGCCTATGGTTCGGAACGCCCGCAGGCGGCGAGTAACATCATTGGTGTGTCGAGGCTCGCCCAACGCCCTCAGCTGATCGAAATCGCCTGCCGGGCGGTGATTGGCGCCCGAACCCGCTGACCTGCGTTCCCGCCATCAGCCTGTCAGGCCGAGACCGCCTGCTGCCCTTCAACCAACGGTTTCAGGTCGGCAACGGCAGCCGCGCAGAATGTCATGAAGGCTTTGACCCGCCAGGACTTGCGTATGTCCTGGTGGGTCAGCAACCACAATTCGTCCTGCAGCTGCGGCACTACCGGGCCGAGGCGAACCAGGCCTGGCGTAATGTCGCCCAGCATGCAGGGCAGGAACCCGTAACCCAGGCCCGCCGCAATGGCTGCACTGGCTGCGGCCACTGAATCGGTGCGATAGGCAATGGACTCGGGCGCAACCCTGGATTCGACATAGCTTGTCGCTTTCAAACCGCACAGCGCCGCGGAATAGGAAACCCATCCGTGGCCTTCGGCAAAGGGGTTGGCAGGTAGAGGCTGCTTGATGCTGGCATAGGGGGCCCAGGCGATGTTGGCCAACTTTCGGCCGACCAGGCTTTGCGCTGGCTTACGGGTCGCACGGACGGCGATATCAGACTCATCGCGGGCAAGGCTCAGCGTCTCGTTCCCGACCAGCACTTCAATGGTTATGCCTTCATTGAGCGCTTTGAAGTCCGCGATGATCGGGGTGAGAAAGTACAGCAGCAATGAGTCGCTCGTGGTGATCCGCAGCTTGCCGAGAGGGCCTTGGCCGGCTCGGGAGACACGCCGCGTCACGCTCACGATGTCGAGTTCGACGCGCTCGGCCAGGGCACGCAATTCCGCACCTTCGGCCGTCAGCAAATACCCGGCTTTACGGTGATCGAACAGCGCCACCCCGAGGGCTTTTTCGACCTGGGAGACCCGGCGCGATACCGTGGAAACGTTGATGCCAAGTTTCTTGGCCGTGGCGGAGCGATTGCCGCAATCACTCAAGGTCTTGATGATTCGCAGGTCGTCCCAGGACAGCTGGTTGACCGCCGCACCTGCATCCCATTTGGGCCCGGTGGCGTTGACAGGGGTCGGCAGGGCACTTCCAGGTGACGGCTTCACGGCGTTCATTCCAGGTACGGTGTGCAGATGATACGAGAAGGGGCGGGGGCAACCAAGATGACCCACCCGCTCGTCCCGGCCCTATCCATTCACCTTGAACACATGCTTCATGTACGCCACGAAGTTCGCATCCCGGCACTGGGTCTTGCCCGGGCTGTCGGAGATCTTCGCCACTGGCGCGCCATTGCAGTCGGTCATCTTGATCACGATGTTCATCGGCTCTACCCCGGGGATATCGCAGGTCAGCCGGGTACCAATACCGAAGCTTACGTTGATCCGCGAGTGCAACGCCCGGTACAGGCCCAGCGCCTTGGCGAAATCCAGGCCGTCGGAGAAGATCAGCGTCTTGCCCTTCGGGTCGATCCCCAGCCGCTCATAGTGGGCAATGGCTTTCTCCGCCCATACCAGCGGGTCCCCAGAGTCGTGACGCAGGCCGTCGAACAGCTTGGCGAAGTACAGGTCGAAATCTTCCAGGAAGGCGTCCATGGTGATGCAGTCGGTCAAGGCGATGCCGAGCAAGCCACGGTACTCGCGCACCCAGGCTTCCAGTGCGGCGGCCTGGCTGTCGACCAGCCGTGGTCCGAGTTGCTGGTGGGCCATGAACCATTCGTGGGCCATGGTGCCGAGCGGCTTGAGTTCGAGTTCGCGAGCCAGGTGCACGTTGCTGGTGCCGACGAAGCGGCCGGGGAAGTCGTGCTTGAGCAGGTACACCACTTCTTCCTGCACCCGGTAGGAAAACCGCCGCCGGGTACCGAAGTCGGCCAGCTGGAAACCGGCCAGCTCGTCGGCACTGGCCTCGGCCTTGAGCCAGTCCATCTTCTGGTACAGGCGCTCGCCCACCTGTTCGAGTACCACGTCGCGATAGCGATAGCGGTTGCGCACCTCGCTGATGATCGCCAGCAACGGGATCTCGTAGAGGATCACGTGCAGCCACGGCCCGCGCACGCGGATCGCCAATTGCCCGGCCGCGTCCAGGCCGACCTGCACGTAGCGCAGGTTGAAGCGGAACAGGCTGAGGAAGCGGATGAAGTCCGGCTTGAGGAACGGGATCTTTTCCAGGTAGGCCAGCTGGTCGTGGGTGACGGTGACTTCGCTCAGCTGCTCGATCTGGTAGCGGATCTCCGCCAGGTAAGGAGAGAGGTCTTCATTGTTGCGGCAGCGGAACTCCCACTCCACCTCGGCGTTGGGGTAGTTGTGCAGCACCGCCTGCATCATGGTGATCTTGTAGAAGTCGGTGTCCAGCAGGTTCTGGATGATCCGTGGGCCGAAAACGCTTTCGCTCATGGGCGGTCTTCCTTGATCAGTGAGAGCTGGTAGTCGAGCGCGGCTTCGTCGCCACACAGGATCACGCCCTCGGCGGCCAGTGCACCGCAGGCAGCGATGGCGCCCTCCTGGGTCAGGGCGCGGCACGCCGGTAGGTACAGCAGCACCTGGAAGCCGGCCTGGCGCAATTGCCGGGCGGTGGTCTTGACGCAGTAGTCCAGGGCCAGGCCGCCGACGATCACCGCGCCTACTTCCTGCACCTTCAGGTATTCGATGACCCCGGTGGAGCGGCGCTCGGCGAGGTCGTGGAAGCAGGCGCCGTAGGGGTGCAAGTCGGGCTCGACACCTTTCCAGACGAAGTAGTCGTAGTCGATGGGGGCGGGCAGGCCGGGCAGCAGCTCGAAGCCGGCGGTGCCGGGGACGCAGTGGCTGACCCAGGTCAGGTCGGCGTTGGCCAGGGTCAGCGGTTGCAGCATCTGGCCGGGCTCGGCCACCACCCAGGCAGCGTTGGCCGGGTGGGCGTCCTTGCTGCCCAGGCGCAGGTCGGCGCGCAAGGCCATGGCGTTGAGGTCCGGGACGATCTCGTTGCCTTCCGGCACCGGCAGCTCCTGAGGGGCGTTGGCGGTGAAGCCGTTCTGCGCGTCGACATCGAAACTGGCGATCTTCATGGCGGGTCTCCTCGCTGGAATGATCATATAATTCACCTGGTGTATTAAGTATGTCAAGTGACAATTGCTGTGAGTTTGCGGGTTGCCATACTTAGAAGCTCTGGTGGATTATTGCGTTGATGAACAAGGAGTTCCCGGTGAGTACAGTCGAAGTTCTGGCCAGTGTCGACATCGTCGCCCTGCGCCTGGCCCCTGATGCCCAGCATCTGCAAGTGTTGTTGCACCGTCGTGAGCGCGAGCCCCATATCGGCCAGTGGGCCTTGCCCGGCGTGATCGTCAATGGCCGCACCCCGGACACCAGCCTGGAGGGCGCTGCTGAGCGTGCCCTGCGCGAGAAAGCCCAGGTACTGCCACGTTACCTCGAACAGGTGGGTACCGAAGGCAATGCTTTCCGCGACCCGCGTGGGTGGTCGTTGAGTACCTACTACCTGGCTTTGCTCGACCCGCAACAGCAGGTCGAAGGTGAGCAGCTGGCGTTTTTCGACCTGGACAGCGTGATTGACCGCAAAGTGTTGCTGCCGTTCGACCATAACCTGCTGGCCGAGCGTGCGCGTGAGCGGTTGGCTTCGAAGACGGTGTATAGCAGCTTGCCGCTGTACCTGCTGGCGGAGAAATTCACCGTGCTCGATGCGCTGGGGGCGGTGCAGGCGTGCCTTGGGCAGGCGGTGAACAACACCTCGCTGCGCAAGCGCCTGGAGCGCCTGCGCGAGCTGGGGTGGGTGCGGGATACCGGGGAGAAGAACCAGCCCAGGCTGGGCCGGCCGCAGCAGTTGTATCAGTACACGCCGCAGGGGGAGCGGGTGTTCATGTTCGACCGGAGCCTTCTACCCGAAGGCCTGTAGGAGCGGCCTTGTATCGCGAAAGGGGCGCGTAGCGGCCCCAGCAATCTGTGCGTTTGCGCTGATATTCTGGGGCCGCTACGCGCCCCTTTCGCGACACAAGGCCGCTCCTACAGCGGTCGCGTTCGGTCAGGTCAATGCGCGCCGCCGCCAGAATGGTCGCCAGCACGATCAGCGCAGCACCGGCCGCCATGCGCAGGCTCGGCTGGTCACCGAACAGCCACCAGGCGCCGAGGATCGCATACACCGGTTCCAGCGCGATGATCATGCCGGCGGTACGCGCCTCCAGCCCTTCCAGGCTCTTGACGAACAGGAACTGCGACAACCCGGTGCAGAACACCCCCAGCAGCGCCAGGTTGATCCAGTCATTGCTGCCGAGGCTGGTGTTGCCCAGGTGGGTAAAGGCAAATGGCGCCACCAGCGCGGCTACCACCACGTTCTGCCAGAACGCCACTTGCATGGCGTTCATGCTCGACTGGTTGCGGCGGTTGGCCACGGTCAGCAGGGCGAACGCCAGGCCCGATCCCAGTCCCCAGAGCAGGCCGATGGTGCCCTTGTCCAGCAGGTCGAAGGTCGGTACCACCAGCACCAGGCCCGCCGTCACCATCAGCAGCAGCAAACCTTGCACGGCGCCGATGCGCTGGCCGAACACGCCGCGCTCGATCATGGCGATGAACGCCGGGAAGCTGGCAAAGCCCAGGGTGGCCAAGCCCACGCCACCGACTTTTACAGCGATGAAGAAGGTTACCCAGTGGGTGGCCAGCAACGCACCGGTCAGGCCCAGCACCGGCAGGTTGCGCAGGGTCAGCGCGTCGAGCAGGCGGGTACCCTTGAGCCCGGCGACGAAGCCCAAAGCGATGAAAGCGAAGGTGGCACGGCCGAAGGTGATGATGCTGGCGTCGGCCTCGATCAGGTGACCGAGGATACCGGTCAGGCCGAACAGCACAGCGGCGATATGAGCAACGCACAGGGCGTTACGGTGGCCGGTGGCAGCACCGGCTACGGGGATTGAAGTCGCGATCATGGCAGTCAAGTCTTCACAATGTGGCGCGCGCAAACACTCCCGATCAGCGCGACGCGGGTCTTTGATTCTGGGAGTTTTATCGTTATGAGCCCGGACGAACTGCCCGGTGCAAAAAGGCGCCACAGCGTTGGAATTGTGAAGCGAGGCTGTTTTACTCGCGACTACCACACCGATCAGCCCACGGCGCGGGGCTGGTCGATGTGTGTATTATTTTTGTAGACACGGTTTGGAAGCCGATTGCGGGCGACGTGTGCTTGTCTGATCGCGACGTCGGCTGTTGCCTTGTAGCGCCTTGTTATTCCTCACCGTAATTCATGATCGACAGCAGGCGGATCGGCACCTGCACCAGCTGCTCAGGGCCGTGCGGGGTTTCGCCATCGAAGGTCAGGCTGTCGCCGGCCTGCATGTGGTAGAGCTGGTTGCCGTGGCGGTAGACCAGTTCCCCCTCCAGCAGGTGGAGGAACTCGGTACCGGGGTGGGCGAAGGTCGGGAACTCTTCGCTGGCGTCATCCATGGTCACCATGTACGCCTCGAAATTCTTCTTCGGCCCCCTGGCGTGATTGAGCAAATGGTAGGTATGGCCCTTCTCGGTGCCGCGGCGCACCACCTCCAGCCCTTCACCGGCCTTCACCAGCAAGGCATTGCCATCGGGCTGGTCATACTGGCTGAACAGCTTGGCCATCGGCATGCCCAGCACATCGCACAGACGGCTCAGGGTATCGAGGCTGGTGGACACCTGGGCGTTCTCGATCTTGCTCAGCATGCCCTGGCTGATGCCGGCGATGCGCGCCACATCGGCGAGCTTGAGCGACTGGGCCTGGCGCTGGCGCTTGATCTGCAGGCCCAGGTACTGCTCCAGGCGAAGGCGCGGTGGGGTTTCGGATGGCATCGAATGTCCTGCACGGTTTCAGTTCAAGAATAAAGATTTCGCACTGGGAAAGTGCGAAAGGCAGCTGCGTTGGCGGCTTCTTTCCTCAGATGAAAACAAGTTTCCCATAAACAGAGCATAAAAACCTGCATGGGTTTTGTGTTGTCTGTGCGGGCCTCTTCGCGGGCACGCCCGCTCCCACAGGGACTTTGCGCCCATCTCTGTGGGAGCGGGCGTGCCCGCGAAGAGGCCGGAACAGAAAGCAAACACCAGCCATCAGGCAGAGTTGGCAAGCACGTTGCATTCCTGTGAGGAAAGTAAATTTCTCATGTGGAATTAGTGCCCCTCACCCAGGAGTGATCAACCCATGTTGCCAGCAGAAACCCAGCGCACCCTCGACCAGTACGGCATCAAGTATGTGCTGGCGCAGTTCGTCGACATCCACGGTTCGGCGAAGACCAAGTCGGTGCCGGTATCGGGCCTAAAGATGGTGGCTGAAGAGGGCGCCGGCTTTGCCGGGTTCGCCATCTGCGGCATGGGCATGGAGCCCCATGGCCCGGATTTCATGGCCCGTGGTGACCTGTCCACATTGATCCCGGTGCCCTGGCAGCCGGGCTATGGGCGGGTGGTGTGCGTGGGCCATGTCAACGGCAAGCCGTGGCCCTACGACAGCCGTTACGTCTTGCAGCAGCAGGTGCAGCGCCTGGCCGCCAAGGGCTGGACCCTGAATACCGGCCTTGAGCCCGAGTTCAGCCTGTTTCGCCGTGACGAAGGTGGCAAGCTGCAGCTGGTGGACGCCTCCGACAACCTCGACAAGCCTTGCTACGACTATAAGGGCCTGTCGCGCTCGCGGCTGTTTCTCGAACGCCTTACCGAGGCCCTGCAGCCGGTCGGCTTCGACATCTACCAGATCGACCACGAAGACGCCAACGGCCAGTTCGAGATCAACTACACCTACAGCGAGGCGATGGAGTCGGCCGACCGCTTCACCTTCTTCCGCATGGCAGCCGGCGAGATCGCCAACGACCTGGGCATGATCTGCTCGTTCATGCCCAAGCCAGACCCCAAGCGCGCCGGCAACGGCATGCACTTCCACCTGTCGCTGGCCAGCAGCAGCAACAACAACCTGTTCCACGACCCCTCCGACAGCAGCGGCATGGGCCTGTCGAAACTGGCCTACCACTTCGCCGCCGGCCTGCTGGCCCACGGCCCGGCGCTGTGTGCCTTCGCCGCGCCCACGGTCAATTCGTACAAGCGCCTGGTGGTCGGCCGCTCGCTGTCCGGTGCCACCTGGGCCCCGGCCTTCGTTGCCTACGGCGCCAACAACCGTTCGGCGATGGTGCGCATCCCCTATGGCCGCCTGGAGTTTCGCCTGCCGGACGCCGGCTGCAACCCGTACCTGGTCACCGCAGCGATCATCGCCGCCGGCCTCGATGGCATCGACCGCCAGCTGGAGCCGGGTGAGATGTGCAACGAGAACCTCTACAACCTGAGCCTGGAAGCGATCGCCGCACGCGGCATCAAGACCTTGCCGCAATCGCTCAAGGAAGCCGCCGACGCCCTGGAGGCCGACCCGCTGTTCCGCGAGGTGCTCGGCGCCGAGATCGTCGATGAGTTCATCAAGCTCAAGCGCATGGAGTGGGTGGAGTACTGCCGCCACGTCTCAGACTGGGAAATCCAGCGTTACACCGAATTCTTCTGACCGCCAACCCTATCCCTGGGTAGCGGCGACAGCAGCGGCTACCCACTGCCTGGAAGGAGTATCACCATGTGTGGAATCGTAGGTCTGTACCTGAAAAAGCCGGCGCTGGAAGCCCAGCTCGGCAAGCTCTTCGAACCCATGCTCGAAGCCATGACCGACCGTGGCCCGGACAGCGCCGGCTTCGCCATCTACGGTGACGAAGTGGCCGATGGCTGGGTCAAGCTGACCCTGCAGGCGACGGACATCAACTACCCCTGGGCGGCCCTGATGGGCCAGCTGGAAGGTCGCCTGGGCTGCTCGCTGGACTGGTTCCAGAACGCCAGCGCGGCGGTACTCAAGGTGCATGCCGATGAAGCCAGCGCCCGTGGCGCGCTCGCCGAACTGGCACCGGGCGTGCGCATCATGAGCGCCGGGCAGAGCATCGAGATCCTCAAGGGCATGGGCCTGCCGGCAGAAATCTCCAGCCGCTTCGGCCTGGCCGGCATGAAGGGCAGCCACATCATCGGGCATACCCGCATGGCCACCGAAAGCGCGGTGACCATGGAAGGCAGCCATCCGTTTTCCACCGGCGCCGACCTGTGCCTGGTGCACAACGGCTCGCTGTCCAACCACTTCCGTCTGCGTCAGGAGCTCAAGCGCGAAGGCATCAGCTTCGAGACCGACAACGACACCGAGGTGGCGGCCGGCTACCTGACCTGGCGCCTGCAGCAGGGCGACACCCTGGCCCAGGCCCTGGATGACGCGCTGCAAGACCTGGACGGTTTCTTCACCTTCGCCATCGGCACCCGCAACGGCTTTGCCGTGATCCGCGACCCGATCGCCTGCAAGCCGGCCGTGCTGGCCGAGACCGACGACTACGTGGCCATGGCCTCCGAGTACCAGGCCCTGGCCAGCCTGCCGGGTATAGACAAGGCCAAGGTCTGGGAGCCGGCGCCGGCCACCCTGTACGTCTGGGAACGCGAAAGCGCCTGACCCTCACCGAATCACTGGAGACATCCATGAAGACGATCGACCTTTCCAGCGCCTCGGTGCGCATGCTCAACCAGTCCCTGCATGGTGACGTGCAGGACCGTGAATGGCGGGTGACCCACCCTGACGGCAAGCACAACCTGGCGGTGGGCATCAACGCCGCCGTGTCGGTGGATATCGAAGGCCATGCCGGCTACTACTGCGCAGGCATGAACCAGCAGGCCAGCGTCACCGTGCACGGCAACGTTGGCGTCGGCGTGGCCGAGAACATGATGTCCGGCTCGGTGCGGGTCAAGGGCAGCGCCTCCCAGGCCGCCGGCGCCACCGCCCATGGTGGGCTGCTGGTGATCGAGGGCGATGCCGGCGCGCGTTGCGGCATTTCCATGAAGGGCGTGGACATCGTGGTCGGCGGCAGCATCGGCCACATGAGCTGCTTCATGGGCCAGGCCGGGCGTCTGGTCGTCTGTGGCGATGCCGGCGATGCCTTGGGCGATTCACTCTATGAGGTGCGCATCTACGTCAAGGGCTCGGTGCAATCGCTGGGCTCGGATTGCATCGAGAAGGAGATGCGCGCCGAGCATCTGCAAGAGCTGCAAGAACTGCTGAACAAGGCGGGCCTTGCGCACAAGGCCGCCGATTTCAAGCGCTACGGCTCGGCCCGTCAGCTGTACAACTTCAAAGTCGACAACGCCAGCGCGTACTGATCCAGGAGCATTCCCATGAGCGAACAATTCCCCCCGGTACTGCGTGAGTCGGCCACTTTCGATCGCCTGACCATCCAGGAAATCCAGCGTGCCGCCGAAACCGGCATTTACGATATCCGCGGCGGTGGCACCAAGCGCCGCGTGCCGCACTTCGACGACCTGCTGCTGCTCGGCGCCAGCGTGTCGCGCTACCCGCTGGAAGGCTATCGCGAGAAATGCGGCACCGACGTGGTGCTGGGCAACCGCTTCGCCAAGAAGCCGATCCACCTGAAGATCCCGGTGACCATCGCCGGCATGAGCTTCGGCGCGCTGTCGGCCAACGCCAAGGAGGCCTTGGGCCGTGGCGCGACCATCGCCGGTACCAGCACCACCACCGGCGACGGCGGCATGACCCCGGAAGAGCGTGGTCAGTCGCAGCACCTGGTCTATCAGTACCTGCCTTCACGCTATGGCATGAACCCCGATGACCTGCGCAAGGCCGACGCCATCGAGATCGTCCTCGGCCAGGGTGCCAAGCCGGGCGGTGGTGGCATGCTGCTGGGCATGAAGGTGACCGAGCGCGTGGCCGGCATGCGCACCTTGCCGATCGGCGTCGACCAGCGCAGCGCCTGTCGGCACCCTGACTGGACCGGCCCGGACGACCT
Source organism: Pseudomonas sp. NBRC 111130 (assembly GCF_001320485.1). Lineage (NCBI taxonomy): Bacteria > Pseudomonadati > Pseudomonadota > Gammaproteobacteria > Pseudomonadales > Pseudomonadaceae > Pseudomonas > Pseudomonas sp. NBRC 111130. Next base: position 56,213 of record NZ_BCBG01000018.1, on the reverse strand, counting down.
GGCGATCAAGATTGCCGAGATCCGTGAAATCACCGACTGGGAAAAACCGATCTACGTCAAGATCGGTGCCAGCCGCCCGTACTACGACGTCAAGCTGGCGGTGAAGGCCGGCGCCGACGTGATTGTGCTCGACGGTATGCAGGGCGGCACGGCGGCCACCCAGGAAGTGTTCATCGAGCATGTCGGTATCCCGATCCTGCCGGCCATTCCACAGGCGGTGCAGGCGCTGCAGGAGATGGGCATGCACCGCAAGGTGCAGCTGATCGTCTCCGGTGGCATCCGCAACGGTGCCGACGTGGCCAAGGCGATGGCGTTGGGTGCCGATGCCGTGGCCATCGGTACGGCGGCGCTGATCGCCTTGGGCGACAACCATCCGCGGCTGGACGCTGAGCTGAAGAAGATCGGCTCGGCCGCCGGGTTCTATGACGACTGGCAGAACGGCCGCGACCCGGCCGGCATCACCACACAGGACCCGGGCCTGGCCAAGCGCCTCAACCCGGAGGAGGCCGGCCGGCGCCTGGCCAACTACTTGAGGGTGCTGGTGCTGGAAGCGCAGACCATGGCTCGCGCCTGCGGCAAGTCGCACCTGCACAACCTCGACCCCGAGGACCTGGTGGCGCTTACCGTCGAGGCCGCTGCCATGGCCCGGGTGCCGCTGGCAGGAACTGCCTGGGTACCAGGACAGGCGCAGTACTGACTGGACCATTGGGGCCGCTTTGCGGCCCTTTCGCGGGTAAACCCGCTCCCACAGGGATATCACAAGTTTCAAGTCTTGAGTTTCCCTGTGGGAGAGGGGTTACCCGCGAAGAGGCCGGTGCAGATGAATCAGTGCCCCATTGCCAACTTGGCAGTGGTCTGCCGACGGCGATAGGCACTGTCACGGCTGGCCAGCCACCAGTACAGCGGCGAGGTCACTGCCAGGCCCACCAGCCACGACAGGTCAGCGCCGTTGATGTGCTCGGAGATCGGCCCGACGTACAGCGGCGTGTTCATGAACGGAATCTGCACCACGATACCCACCACATAAGCAATCAGTGCCTGGGGGTTGTAACGGCCGTAGATGCCGCCATCGACCTTGAAGATCGACTGGATGTCGTAGTCGCCCTTGTGGATCGCATAGAAGTCGATCAGGTTGATCGCCGTCCACGGCACCAGCACCACCAGCAGCACCAGCACCATGTCGACGAAGTGGCCGATGAAGTCGGCCGAGGCGAATACCGCCACCACGCAGCAGGCGGCCAGCACGATCAGCGACAGCACCGCACGGCTCTTGGCGGTGGGGATCCAGCGGTAGGCGAAGGTCTGCACCAGGGTGATGATCGACAGCACCGCGCCATACAGGTTGAGGGCGTTGTGGCTGATCACGCTGAGCAGGAACAGCACCAGCATCACCGGGCCGAGGGTGCCGGTGGCGAGCTTGACTGCATCCATGGTGTCCACACCTGCAGGGATCGCCAGCACCGCCACGGCGCCGAAGATGAACGACAGGCTCGAACCCAGCGCCGAACCCAGGTAGGTGGTCCAGAAGGTCGAGCTGACTTTCACGTCTGCCGGCAGGTAGCGCGAGTAATCCGACACATACGGGGCGAAAGCGATCTGCCACAGCGCTGCCAGCGACACGGTGGCCAGCCAGCCGGCCAGGTTGAAGCCGCCACGGGTGAGGAAGTCGTCACTTTGCACATGGCTGAAAATGTAGCCGAAGCCGACCACGATGCCGATGCCCAGCACCCAGGTGCCGATGCGGTTGAGCACGTGGATGAAGCGGTAACCGATGATGCCGATGATGCCCGACCCCAACGCACCGATGACGATGCCCACCGGCACCGGTACGGCCTCGACCACCCCATGCAGCGACTTGCCAGCCAAAACGATATTGGAGGCGAAGAAGCCGATGTACATCACCCCGGCGATCACCACCACCAGCAAGGCGCCGAGCGTGCCGAACTGGGCGCGGCTCTGGATCATCTGCGGGATACCCATCTGCGGGCCCTGGGCCGAGTGCAGCGCCATCAGCACGCCGCCGACCAGGTGGCCGACCAGGATGGCGACGATGCCCCACACCAGGTTCAGGTGAAACAGCTGCACGCCCAGCGCGCCGGTGACGATGGGCAGCGGCGCGATGTTGCCGCCGAACCACAATGTGAACAGATCCCTTACCTTTCCATGGCGGTCTTGCGGCGGTACATAGCCGATCGTGTGTTTTTCTATGAGGGGTGCCGAATTGGCTGCACTGGTCATGACTGACTCCAAGGCAAGGTGGGGCATCGGGTGCTGCCCGGATGCGTGCCGGCGAAGGGCGACGCGTTCTTGTTGGAGCGATGATGCGGGGCGCGGGGATAACGAGAAATTAGTAAATATGTGCCCATAAACCTTAAAAAACCTAAGGCTGACAAAAGGTTAAGCGGTGGACGGTAGCAAGGAGGGTGCCAGTAGGCTGAAGGGCTTGGGATAGAGGGGGTTGCGACGATCGGCGGCAGCCAGGGTGGGCCGTGATGGTGCACAGCGAGCATTTACAGGGCAGGTTGAAGGTTTGCCTGTGCCGGCCTCTTCGCCGGCACAGGAGAAAATGCTACATCGGCAATAACCGGTCCTGAATCACTTCCTTCATCACCAAGGTCGAACTCAGGCGTTTCACATTGGGAATGCTGGTCAGTTGCTCGTCATACAGTTTCTGGAAGGCTGGCAAGTCCTTGGCCACCACATGCAACAGGTAATCCGGGTCGCCGAACAGCCGCTGGGCCTCGACGATCTGCGCAATCTCCGCCAGCGCCGCCTCGAAATCCGCCACCGGCTGGCGGGTTACCTCGCGCAGGGTGACGAACACCAGCGCGGCAAAGTTCAGCCCCAATGCGCTGGGCGCCAGGCGTGCGTGGTAGCCAAGGATGGCGCCAGACTCCTCCAGCGCCTTCAATCGCCGATGGCAAGGTGAGAGGCTGAGACCGACACGGTCGGCCAGCTCAGTCACCGAGAGGCGACCGTCTTTTTGCAGTTCAGCAAGGATCTTTCGATCTGTTCTGTCCATCGGGAAGAATATTCCAGAAAAAATGGCTAGGGGGAAAATATACGAAAGAAAATCCCCTGGCGGAATCCGTAGGCTTTCTTCACCCGCAAACTGTGTGAAAGGAAGACTCAAGTGGCAATCAGCCTGCTGTCCGCGTTCTGGGCCGTGTCGTTGTTGTTCGTGATTACTCCCGGTGCCGACTGGGCCTATGCCATCTCTGCCGGGATGCGCGGGCGCTGGGTAATGCCTGCGGTGGCGGGCATGTTGTCAGGGCATTTGCTCGCCACCCTGGTGGTGGCGGCAGGGGTGGGCAGCCTGCTGGCTGGTCACCCGCTGGCGATGACCCTGCTGACCCTGGCTGGCTGCGCCTACCTGTTGTGGTTGGGCGGCAACCTGCTGCTGAGCCCGGCTGCGCCAGAGGCCGGGCAGGCCAGCGTGGGCGAATCGGGGCCGCGCTGGGCATTCAAGGGCTTTTGCGTGAGCGGGCTCAACCCGAAGGTTTTTCTCTTGTTCCTGGCCTTGCTGCCGCAGTTCACCGACCCGCACTCCAGCTGGCCGGTGCCATTGCAGATCCTCCTGCTGGGGCTGGTGCACCTGTGCAGTTCGCTGGTCATCTATTCGCTGGTGGGTTACGGCGCCAAGGCAGTGTTGAGCACCCGACCCGGCGCAGCCAGGTGGGTAGGGCGCTTGTCTGGCATGGCAATGGTGGCGGTGGCGCTGGGGTTGATTGCCGGCCAGCTGCGCTGAATAGCGCACCGCTGATCGCTCGGTAAAATTCAGCGGAACGAAAAGCTGAAGGCAGGTCTCCTATCCACAGATGGATGGCAATGTGCCCGGGACCTCCCAGACATGAGATCGCTTCAGCAACACGACACGGACACCCTGAAACCCCCGTCGAACTTCTTGCTCAACGGCGGCAGCATTGGCACCTTGCTGCAGACAATGGACTGGAGTAGCTCGCCGCTGGGCCCGCCACCTACCTAGTCGCCGCACCTGCAGGCGGTGATGGCCATGCTGCTGCCGGCACAAGCTCAGTTCGTACTGTTCTGGGGCGAAGCCTATGTGGCCCTGTACAACGATGCCTACGCCCCGACGATCGGCACCAAGCACCCTCATGCACTCGGGCGGCCAGCGCAGGAGCACTGGAGCGAACTGTGGGACGACCTCGAGCCGCTGCTGCGCGGCGTGCGTGAAACCGGTCAGACCTTCTGGGCCAAGGATCGCCCTTTCTATATAGAACGCCGGGGCCTTGGCGAAACCGTGTACTTCGACGTGTCCTATTCTGCGGTGCGTGAAGCCGATGGCAGCGTCGGCGGCGTATTGTGCCTGGTCGCCGACACCACCGAGCGGGTGCGTTTCCAGCAGCGCCAGGCGTTCTTGCTGGAACTGGGCCGGACCTTGCCAGGGCTGGGCGAGGCCGAGCGCATCGAGGCCTATGCGGTCAGGCGCCTGGCGCAGGAGCTGGGTGCTGCACGGGTGTGCTTCGGTGAGGATCAGGGCGACGGCCGCAGTTTCCGGGTGGCCCATGACTGGGCCGACGGCTTGCCCTCCCTGGTCGGTCAGCATGACTACGCTACCTTTGGCACGACGCTGCGAGAGCAGTTGGCGGCGGGCCAGGTGGTGCAGCAGGCCTACCAGGCACGCCGCGATGGCTTGTGCACCACGCTGCATGTCCCGGTGTTGCGCGCCGGGCGCCTGGAGGCGATGCTGGGCGTGCACTTCCATACCCCGCGCCAGTGTTTTGAAGACGACTGTCAGTTGGTCGAGGAAGCGGCCAAGCAGACTTGGGCCGCCATCACCCACGCCCGTGCCGAGCGCGCGCTGCACCTGCTCAACGAAAGCCTGGAGGACCGCGTCGCGGCGGTGCTGGCCGAGCGCGAGGCGGCCATGTTGCAGTTGCATGAGGCCCATAAGCTGGAAATGATCGGGCAGTTGACCGGTGGCATCGCCCACGACCTCAACAACATGCTCACGCCGATCATCGCCTCGTTCGAACTGCTGCGCCGACACCCTCAATCCGAACGTGCCCCGCGCCTGATCGAAGGCGGTCTGCAGGCGGCCGAGCGGGCGCGCAACCTGGTGGGGCGCCTGCTCAGTTTCGCCCGGCGCCAGACGCTCAAGCCGCAGCCAGTATCGCTGGCGGACCTGGTGGTGGACATGCGCGAGCTGATGGCCCGCTCGCTAGGGCCGACCATTGCCGTTCAGGTGCAGATAGACCCGGCACTGCCCTCGGTGGTGGCTGACCCCCACCAACTGGAACTGGCCTTGCTCAACCTGGTGGTCAATGCCCGCGACGCCATGCCCGACGGCGGAGCGCTGCAGATCCTGGCCGGGCTGGATGCCGACGGCCCGCCCCGGCCATCGGGCCTGGCTGCGTCGCGCCTGCTCTGGCTGCAGGTGCGTGACAATGGCTGCGGCATGGATGAAGAGCAATTGCGCCGCTGCATCGAGCCGTTCTACTCGACCAAGGGCGTGGGCAAGGGCACCGGCCTGGGGCTGCCGATGGTTCAGGGCCTGGCATTGCAGTCGGGTGGGGGCTTCGCCATCGATTCGCAGGTGGGGCAGGGCACGACGGCCACGTTGTGGTTGCCGCTCAGCGATGTGGCGGCGCCTTGCAAGGACAGCGAAATACCCGAGGCGCCGCAGGCTGACCGGCCCTACCGTGTACTGCTGGTGGATGATGAGGAAATCGTGCGCCATGCCACCGCCGCGCAGTTGCGCGACCTGGGTTATGACGTGACCGAGGCCGGCAATGCGGCGGCGGCACTGCATCTGCTGGAGCGGGGGTGGCTGCCGGATGTGCTGGTCACCGACCATGTCATGGCCGAGATGACCGGTGTGCGTTTTGCCCAACAGATGCGCGAGCGGCGGGTGGATCTACCCGTGCTGATCATCACCGGTTATGCCAACCTCACGCCGCGGGAACTCAAGGGTTTCGAAGTGCTGCGCAAGCCTTACCGGCAGGCGGAACTGGCGCAGAGCGTCGCACGTTTGCTGGCCAACCCGCGTTAACGGGCGGTGCCGGCGCTGAGGCCGGCACGCCTCAGCGCATGAAATGCACCTTGCCGGTGTCGTCATTGCCCATGTAGATGCCGTACACCCCGGCCTGGCGCTCGAGGATGTAGCGCTCGAGAATCTGCCGGATCGCCGGGTAATAGATGTCGTCCCAGGGAATCTCGTCAGGGGCGAAGAACCGGTACGCCAGCGTCTCCGGCCCATACTGCCCGGTCTCCTCGGTGGCGATGGCGCGGAAGATGATGTACACCTCGCTGATCTTCGGCACGCTGAAGATCGAGTAGGGCGAGACGATGTCGGCGCGCACGCCGCTTTCTTCCCAGACCTCGCGCAAGGCTGCCTGCTCGGTGGTCTCGCCGGCTTCCATGAACCCGGCCGGCAAGGTCCAGGTGCCCGGGCGCGGCGGGATGGCGCGCTGGCACAGCAGGTACTTGCCGTCACGCTCGATAATGCAGCCGGCGATGATCTTCGGGTTGATGTAATGGATATACCCGCAGCGGCTGCAGTGCAGGCGTTCGTGGGTGTCGCCGGTGGGAACGCCCCGGGCCAGCTCCGTGGTGCAGTGTGGGCAGTAGCGCGGGGCGTTGGGCATGGTCAGCGGCCTGTGCAGGGGCTTATATACGTGGGTCCTTCAGGGCCAGGGGCTCGACCATGTCGCGCACCTTGGGGTTGTCGTCCTGCTTCTGGCGCAGGTACTCCAGGGCCACTTTGGCGGCGGCGCGCACGTGATCGACCGATGCCTGGTGGGCCACCAGCGGGTCGCCGCTTTTGATCGCCTCGACGATCTTTTCCATTTCACGGTTACTGGCGCCGCGGCGGTTCTCCTGCGACACCGAGGTAGCCCGCAGGTAGCTGATGCGTGCCTGCAGCTGGCGCAGCTGCTGGGCTGCAACCTGGTTGCCGGAGCCTTCCAGAAGCACATCGTAGAAGCCTTGTACCGAGTCCAGCACCTGCTGCAGCTCGCCTTCTTCCAGGGCTTCGCGGTTGACTTCGAGCGCGCGCTCCAGGGCACGGATGTCCTTGGCCTTGGCGTTGAGGGTAAACAGCTGCACGATCAGGCCTTCGAGCACGCAGCGCAGCTCGTAGATGTCGCGGGCGTCTTCCAGGGTAATGATGGCCACGCGCGGGCCCTTGGCATCGGCGAATTCCACCAGGCCTTCGGACTCGAGGTGGCGCAGCGCTTCGCGCACCGAGGTGCGGCTGACGCCGAGGCGGTCGCAGAGGTCTCGCTCGACCAGGCGGTCGCCCGGCAGCAGGTGGAAGTTCATGATCGCGCCGCGCAGCTTGTCGAGCACGATTTCGCGCAGGGTAACGGGGTTGCGATTGACCTTGAAGCTGTCGTCGAGGGGCTGGCGTTTCATCAAGTGCGCTCTGAATGAGGCTGCACGTCCGCAACCGCAATAGCACCACGAACCATCGGTGCTCCTTGCGTGGGTTCGAACAGCCCGCGGTTAACGGGTTGACTCCGCATCGACTTCTGCGAACGCTTCGCGGGCCAGGCGGAAGCTGTCCACCGCCGCGGGCACGCCGCAATAAATGCCGACCTGGAGCAGGATCTCGCGAATCTGTTCACGGCTCAGGCCATTACGCAAGGCGCCGCGAATATGCAGCTTGAGCTCGTGGGGCCGGTTGAGCGCGGAAATCATGGCCAAGTTTATCATGCTGCGCTCTTTCAGCGAGAGGCCTTCGCGGCCCCAGACGTGGCCCCAGCAATACTCGGTGACCAGCTCCTGCAGCGGCTGGGTGAACTCATCGGCATTCTGGATCGAGCGGTTGACGTACGCCTCGCCCAGCACCTGGGTGCGGATCTGCAGGCCTTTCTCGTACTTTTCGTTACTCATGCGCAGTACTCCGGATTAAAACAGGGGCCGCAACCGAGGGTGAGACGATTAGCGCGGCCCCTGAAAAACAGGGTCATCGGTGTTGGCTTCTTCGCGGGCAAGCCCGCTCCCACAGGGACTGCACAGGTTTCAGCATCTGTGCGATCCCTGTGGGAGCGGGTTTACCCACGAAGGCCCCAGCATCGACCTGACGGGGGATCAGCCCAGCGGCGGCAGGGCGCCCAGCTTGCCTTTGTGGTAGACCATCGGCGTCACCGGCTCGGCCGGCAGCACCAGGTTCTTCACTGCGCCAACGATGATCGCGTGGTCGCCGCCGTCGTACTCGCGCCACAGTTCGCACTCGATGATCGCGGTGGCCTTGGTCAGCAGCGGGTTGCCCAGTTCGCTCAGCTGCCACTCGATGCCTTTGGCCTTGTCCTTGCCCTTGCCGGCGAAGGCGTAGGCCTCGGCGGTCTGGTCGGCGGACAGCAGGTGAATGGCAAACTGCTTGCTGTCACGCAGGATCGGGTAGGTGTCCGAAGCGTAGTTGGGGCAGAACAGCACCAGCGCCGGGTCGATCGACAACGCGCTGAACGCGCTGGCGGTGATGCCGACGATGCCGCCGTCGGCGTCCAGAGTGGTGACCACGGTGACGCCGGACGGGAACGAGCCCATCACGTCTTTGTAGATGCCTGGTTCGATCATCTCGTGCTACCTCTTAGCGCATCACAAACGGGTCGGGCATCGGCGCGGTGGACAGGTTGATCCACACGGTCTTCAGCTCGGTATAGGCCAGCACCGAATCGATGCCGCTCTCGCGGCCGTAGCCGCTGTTCTTGAAGCCGCCGATCGGCGCCATGGCCGACACGGCGCGGTAGGTGTTGACCCAGATGATCCCCGAACGCACATCGCGGGCCAGACGGTGGGCCCGCCCCAGATCGCGGGTCCAGATGCCGGCAGCGAGGCCGAACTGCGAGTCGTTGGCGATGGCCAGCGCCTCTTCTTCGGTCTTGAAGCGGATCACCGCAGCGACCGGGCCGAACACCTCTTCCTGCATGATGGTCATCGAGTTGCTGTCGCACTCGAACAGGGTCGGCTCGTAGAACCAGCCGTCACCCTCGACCTCGGCCCGTTTGCCGCCCATGTGCAGCCTGGCGCCTTCGGCCTTGGCCGCGGCGACCAGGCCCTCGACCACGGCCAGCTGCTGTGCGGTGGCCATCGGGCCCATTTCGCTGGCGTCGTCCTGCGGGTTGCCGATGCGGATGCGCTTGGCGCGGGCAATCAGGCGCTCGACGAATTCGTCGAAGATCTCGTCCTGTACCAGCAGGCGCGAGCCGGCCACGCAGCTCTGGCCGGAGGCTGCATAGATGCCGGCCACGGCGCCGTTGATGGCGCTGTCCAGGTCAGCGTCGGCGAAGATGATGTTGGGCGACTTGCCGCCCAGTTCCAGCGACAACTTGGCAAAGTTCTCGGCGCTGCTGCGTACCACATGGCGAGCAGTGGCGGCGCCGCCGGTGAAGGCGATCTTGCGCACCAGCGGGTGACGGGTCAGGGCTGCGCCGGTGCTTGGGCCGTAGCCGGTGACCACGTTGACCACGCCGGCCGGGAAACCGGCTTCGAGGGCCAGACGAGCCAGTTCCAGGATCGTCGCCGAGGCGTGCTCGGACGGCTTGAGCACGATGGTGTTACCGGCGGCCAGGGCCGGTGCCAGCTTGATCGCGGTCAGGTACAGCGGGCTGTTCCACGGGATGATGCCGGCCACCACGCCGATCGGCTCATGCACGGTGTAGGCGAACAGGTCCGGCTTGTCCAGCGGCAGGGTGCCGCCTTCGAGCTTGTCGGCCAGGCCTGCGGTGTAGTGGAAGAACTCTGGCAGATAACCGACCTGGCCACGGGTTTCGCGGATCAGCTTGCCGTTGTCACGGCTTTCCAGCTGGGCCAGGTGCTCCTTGTTCTCGGCGATCAGGTCGCCCAGGCGACGCAGCAGCTTGCCGCGCGCAGTGGCGGTGATGCTGCGCCATTGTTTGCTGTCGAAGGCACGCTGGGCGGCCTGGACGGCCAGCTCGACATCGGCTTCGTCGGCGTCGGGCAGTTGCGCCCAGGCCTGGGCAGTGGCCGGGTTGAGGCTGTCGAAGGTCTTGCCGCTCTGGGCATCGAGCCATTGGCCATCGATGCACATCTGGAAACGAACGAGGGTCATGCAACAATCCCCTTGGCGGATTCGGTGAGGGTGCGGGCTTGGGCGAGGAAGTCCAGCAGCATCTTGTTGACTTCCCGGGGTGCTTCCACTGGCATCATATGCCGTTGCTCGGCGAGGACCACGCTTTGTGCGCCAGGAATGCTGGCGGCGAGCTGGCGGGTCATGGCCGGAGTGGAGCCCGAGTCGAGTTCGCCGGTGGCGATCAGGGTCGGCACCTGAATGCTGCCCAGGTCGCCGGCGCGGTACATGTCCTGGGTGGCGAACAGCGAATAAGTGGTGTGGTAACCCTGCGGGTCGTTGTTCGCCAGCACTTGGCGAATGGCAGCGACCTGCGCCGGGTTGGCAGCCTTGTATTCACGGCTGAACCAGCGGTCGAGAGCGGCGTCGACGTTGGCGTCGGGGCCGAGCTCCGCAGCCTGGGCGGCGCGGGCGATAACGCCGGCACTCTGTTCAGGGGTGCGGTTGAACACGCTGTTGAGCACTACCAGCGCAGCCAGGCGCTGCGGGTAGTGGAGGGCGAATGCACGGGCGACCAGGCCACCCATGGAGAAGCCGATCACGGTGGCTTGTTGAATCTGCAGGTGGTCGAGCAGTTCGGCCAGCTGGGCGGCATAGCCTTCCAGGCCGGTGTCGGCGGCCGGCAGCGCGCTCTGGCCGTGGCCGAGCATGTCGTAGGTGATGACGCGGTAGTCATTGGCCAGGCCAACGATCTGCCCGCCCCACATTTCCTTGTTCAGGCCCACGCCGTGGATCAGTACCACAGGTTGGCCCTGGCCGACGGACAGGTAGCTGGTGCCGGCGGGTGTACGTTCAGCGACAGGCTGAATCATGGAGGGCGCTCCTTGAAGGTCGGGCGCGGCGGGTAAGCACGCCACGCCCCGGCCCGTCTTGGTTGTTGTTATTGAGCGTTGGCTTTTTCGGCAGCCAGTTCTTCCAGGTCGATGTAGCGGTTGCCGATGCGCGGGTGCAGGCGGCCACCATCGGCGGCGCCCAGGACCACAACGATTTCATCGGCGCGCGGAGCGTCTTCGATCTGCATCTCCAGGGTGATGTAGTGCGAACGCAGGCCTTCGTCGTCCTTCTGCATCATCGGGATCTGGATCGAGGTGCCTGGGCCGCCGCGCTTGTTGGTGAAGCTCAGGTAGCTCTTGGCCTGTACCGCTTCGCGGTAGTGGTTGCCGAAGCGCAGGGTGTGGATCACCGCCGAGGCGTGCTCGATCTCACCATCGGCGCCGACCACCGCGGCCTTGCCGTAGGCTTCGATCTTGTCGGCGCCGCCGATGGCAGCGGTCAGGCGCTCGACCATCAGGGCACCCAGGTCCGAGCAGTTGGCGCGGATTTCCGGCTTCAGATCTTCAACGAAACCGCGACCGGCCCATGGGTTCTTGATCACGACGGCCAGGCCGACCATGGTCACCGGCTTGTCGGTGGCCTTGCCGCCTTCGATGCGGGTCTCTTCGGAGTAGGTGACGATCTTGCGGATTTCGAAACTCATGGGTGGCTCCTGGTGAGGGTTATCAGCTCTTGTTGTCTGATGGTATACCATAATATTTGTTGCGCAAGAGGTGGCTTGAAATTTCTCTTGCGGGGGGACGAAAGGTGGGGTCCGCCTTGAGTTGTATGGCGCCTGTGAGATCGAGCGCCGCCCGCGCGGCGCATCGCGGGCAAGTCGGATCGCCGCACCGCCGCTCCCACATCTGTTTCGGGCCAGTTACACCTGTTCCGCCAACAGGATCCGCCTTGGTGCATGACTGGAGACAGGTGGAACAGCATCAGCGCCCGCCAGGATGCATCGCCATGCCCCTGTTGGCTTCCACCGAGATGCATCGCCATGCCAACAAGGCGGTCCCTGTTGGCTTCACAGGAGAGATTGGCCCGAAACAGATGTGGGAGCGGGCTTGCCCGCGATGCGCCGCGCGGGCGGCGCTCGATCTCAAACACACCACAAAATCCAAGGCGTACACCCCAAAAAAAGCCCGCTCACGCGGACCACAAGGGCCCACGGGAGCGGGCGTGTCCCGCAATGTCTCAGGCAGTGGGAATTCAGGCGAAGGCCGGCACCACTTCCTTGATGAACAGCTCGAGCGACTTTTTCTTCTCGGCGTGGGGCAGGCTGTTGTCGCACCAGAAGCTGAACTCGTCGACACCGAGCTCCTGGTAGTACTTGATGCGGGCGATGATCTCTTCCGGGGTGCCGATCATGGTGTTCTTGCGGATGTTCTCCAGTTGGAACGCCGGCACTTCGGCAAACTTCGACTCAGGGCTCGGCTCGAGGAAGCCGTTGACCGGGGTGGTCTTGTTGCCGAACCAGGCATCGAAGGTGCGGTAGAAGCGCGAGATGGCCTGGGCGCCGATTTTCCAGCCTTCGGGCTCGGACGGGCTATGCACATGGGTGTGGCGCAGCACCATCAGTTGCGGGCGCGGTACGTCCGGGTTGTTGTCGAGAGCGGCCTGGAACTTGTTCTTCAGGTCCAGCACTTCTTCGTCGCCCTTCATCAGCGGGGTGACCATGACGTTGCAGCCGTTGGCCACGGCAAAGTTGTGCGAGTCCGGGTCGCGGGCGGCGATCCACATCGGCGGGGTGGCGTTGAACGGCTTCGGTACGCTGGTGGAGGTCGGGAACTTGTAGACTTCGCCGTCATGGGCGTAGTCGCCTTCCCACAGCTTGCGCACCACCGGGACCATTTCGCGCAGGGCCTTGCCGCCGTCGGTGGCCGGCATGCCACCGGCCATGCGGTCGAATTCGAACTGGTAGGCACCACGGGCCAGGCCCACTTCCATGCGGCCGTTGCTGATCACGTCGAGCAGGGCGCATTCGCCAGCCACGCGGATCGGGTTCCAGAATGGCGCGATGATGGTGCCGGCACCCAGGCGGATTTTCTCGGTGCGCGCGGCGAGGTACGCCAGCAGCGGCATCGGGCTTGGCGAGATGGTGTACTCCATGGCGTGGTGTTCGCCGATCCACACGGTGCTGAAACCGCCGCGCTCGGCCATCAGGGTCAGTTCGGTCAGGTCTTCGAACAGCTGGCGGTGGCTGACCTGTTCATCCCAACGTTCCATGTGCACGAACAACGAAAATTTCATGGGGCTTTCCTCAACGCTTGAAAGTGTCTGTCGCCAGGCTGCGCAGGCGCCAGGTGTCTCGATTCAGAATAGGCTTCAGGCAAAGGCCGGCAGGCTGGCCATCTTGCCGCGGCAGTAGACCATTGGTCGTGGTGCGTCTTCAGGGACGATCAGGTTGTGTACCTTGCCGACCATGATGGCGTGGTCGCCACCTTCATATTCGCGCCACAGTTCGCATTCGATGACGGCGGTGGCGCCGGCCAGGATCGGGTTGCCCAGTTCGCTCAGGGTCCACTCGATGCCGGCGGCCTTGTCCTTGCCCTTCTTGGCGAACGCGTAGGCTTCGGCCTGCTGCCCACCGGAGAGCAGATGGATGGCGAAGCGCTTGTTCTTGATCAGGACCGGGTAGGAGTCGGAGGTGTAGTTGGGGCAGAAAAGCACCAGCGGCGGGTCCATCGACAGGGAGGAGAACGCACTGGCGGTCAGGCCGACGACCGAGCCGTCGTCGTCCAGGGTGGTGATGACGGTCACGCCGGACGGGAAGGAGCCCAGGACGTTCTTGTAGATGCTTGCGTCGATCATCTGGTGTACCTCTAAAGGGCTGCGGTGGTCCGCGGTTTTTATCGTTGATGTGTCTGATGGTATACCGTAATACCTATTTTGCAAGCGGAATTTTCAGCCCTTGTTTTTCACGATGAACGGCTCAAGGCCACGTAAACCGTGGGATTGAGCGGTGAGGCGGTTTGTCGCAGGGGTTGTGCGAGCAGATCAGCGGGCGTTTTTTACTGCGGATCAGTGTTGTCAAAAGTTTGGAATACCATAATATGGTCCGCAGCTGAGAGGCCGCCTAGATGCGGTTTCCTTACAAAGATAAAAACGACCTTTCGAGCTGAATCCTATGTCCCAACCGTCGTCGCAACACCAGTTTGTCGAGAATCACACGGTCGATTACGTTCCACCTGCCGAGCGCCATGGGAAGGCGCGCGACCTGTTCACCCTCTGGTTCAGTACCAACATCGCGCCACTGCCTATCGTCACCGGCGCCATGGTGGTCCAGGTGTTCCACCTGAACCTGCTGTGGGGGCTGATCGCAATCGTGCTGGGTCACCTGATCGGGGGCGTGTTCATCGCCCTGGCCTCTGCGCAGGGACCGCAGCTGGGGATTCCACAGATGGTCCAGAGCCGTGGCCAGTTCGGCCGTTACGGCGCGCTGCTGATCGTGTTCTTCACTGCACTGATCTATGTCGGCTTCTTCATTTCCAACATCGTCCTGGCGGGCAAGACCATCCACGGCATCGCCCCGAGCGTGCCGATGCCGGGCGCGATCGTGATCGGTGCGCTGAGTGCGACGGCCATTGGCGTAATTGGCTACCGCTTCATCCACATCCTCAACCGTATCGGTACCTGGGTGATGGGTTCGGCGCTACTGGCCGGCTTCATCATGATGTTCGTGCAGGAGCTGCCGGCCGACTTCTTCAGCCGCGGCGCGTTCAACCTGTCCGGCTTTATCGCCACGGTGTCGCTAGGCATCATCTGGCAGATCAGCTTCTCGCCGTACACCTCCGACTACTCGCGCTACCTGCCGCGTGAAGTGGGCATCGCCAAGCCGTTCTGGGCCACGTACTTCGGCGCCACGCTGGGCACCATCCTGTGTTTCAGCTTCGGCACGATCGCGGTGCTGTGCGTGCCGGAAGGCACCGACGCGATGGATGCGGTCAAGCAGGCCACCGGCTGGCTGGGCCCGATCCTGATGGTGCTGTTCCTGCTCAACATCATCAGCCACAACGCCCTTAACCTCTACGGCGCAGTGCTGTCGATCGTCACAGCGATCCAGACCTTCATTGCCGAATGGACGCCGAGCATCAAGGTGCGAGTGATCCTGGCAGTGGTGATCCTGGTGGGCTGCGCGATGGTGGCGCTGAACGCGTCGGCGGGCTTCATCGGCCAGTTCATCGGCCTGATCCTGGCGCTGCTGCTGGTGCTGGTACCGTGGGCTTCGATCAACCTGATCGACTTCTACCTGATCAAGAAGGGCCAGTACGACATCGCCTCGATCTTCCGTGCCGACGGCGGCATTTATGGCCGCTTCAATCACCACGCGATCATTGCCTATGCCTGCGGCATCCTGGTGCAGTTGCCGTTTGCCAACACGTCGCTGTATGTGGGGCCGTATTCGAACATTGTCGAAGGGGCAGACCTGTCGTGGCTGTTCGGCCTGCTGGTGACGGTGCCGCTGTACTACTGTCTGGCAACCCGTGGCAAGGCGGCCGAGACGGCGGGGCGGGTTGTGAGCGTCAACGACTGATAGAGTGCTGTTGCTGTAAGGGGCTGCTTTGCAGCCCTTTCGCGACACAAGGCCGCTCCTACAGGGGTATGCGTTTCCCTGTAGGAGCGGCCTTGTGTCGCGAAAGGGCCGCAAAGCGGCCCCAGCCATTTCAGATCAGACCTTGAACTGCGCAACCATGCCATTCAGGTCCACCGCAAGGCGCGACAGGTCCTGCGCCGCTGCGCTGGTCTGGTTGGCCCCCGCCGACGTCTGCATTGCCAGATCCCGAATGTTCACCAGGTTGCGATCCACCTCCCGTGCCACTTGTGCCTGCTCCTCGGAAGCGCTGGCAATCACCAGGTTGCGCTGGTTGATCGAGGCGATCGCCTCGGCAATCACTTCCAGCGCCTCACCGGCACCTTGCGCCACCTCCAGCGTACCGTTCGCCCGGCCGCGGCTGCTGTGCATCGCCGCCACCGCACGCTCGGTACCGTTCTGGATCCCGGCGATCATCTGCTCGATCTCTGCCGTCGACTGCTGGGTCCGATGGGCGAGGGCGCGTACCTCATCGGCCACCACGGCAAAGCCGCGGCCCGCTTCACCTGCGCGTGCGGCTTCGATGGCGGCGTTGAGTGCCAGCAGGTTGGTCTGGCCGGCAATCGCGCCGATCACATCCAGCACGCGGCTGATCTCGTTGGCATTGCTGGCCAGTTGTTCGATCTCGGTGGAGGTGCCCGCCACGTCGTTGACCAGGTGCTGGATGGAGGCCAGCGCCTGGTTGACCTGCTCACGGCCATCGCGAGTGGTCTGGTCGGCACCTTTGGAGGCATCGGCCGTGCTCACCGCGTTGTTGGCCACTTCTTCGACTGCTGCGGTCATCTGGTTGACGGCGGTGGCGGCCTGGTCGATTTCCGCGCTCTGCTGGTGCAGGCCGCGGCTGGTGTCTTCGGTGACGGTGTGCAGCTCTTCCGAGGCCGAGGCCAGCTGGTCGGAGGAGGCGGCGATCTTGCGGATGGTGTCGCGCAGGCTGTTCTGCATGCGGCTCAAGGCGCGCAGCAGCAGAGCCGGTTCGTCACGGCCGATGACACGGATGTCCTGGGTCAGGTCGCCGGTGGCCACGCGCTCGGCCACAGCCACTGCATCGGCCAGCGGTACAACGATGCTGCGCGTGAGCACCGTGGCAATGGCGGCCAGTGCAAGCATGATGATCACCAGTGAGGCGATGATCGCGGTGAAGGCCTCGTCGGCTACATCGCTGCTGCGCTGCGAGGCATCCTCGGCACCTTTGCCGTTGTAGGCAATGAGCGCGGCCATGGCCTTCATCATGGTATCGGCGTACTGGGTCAGCGGGCCGCTGATCTGCTGCTTGGCCTGGTCCATGCGACCGGCAGCGATGTCCTGCACCACCCGCGACTGCAGGTCGAGGTATTGCGTATAGGCCGCATTGAAGGCAGTGAACAGGTCGCGATCATCGGCGGCGATGATGGTGTCCTGGTAGTCCTTGAGGCCCCTGCTGAGCTGTTCGTTGACGCCCTTGAGCATGTCGATGTTGCGCGCACGCTCGCCGGGGTTGTCGTCCAGCGCGGCGCGCAAGGTGACGGCGCGGGCGCGTCCGAGGTTGGTGCTGATTTCACCGAGGGCAACCACGGCGGGCATCCAGGTGACACGGATTTCGTCCGTGGCGGAGTCCATTTGCCGGGTTTCATGGATTGCGATGAGGCCCATGGCCAGGACCAATGCGCCTAACAGGGCGAAAACGCTGCTGGCGCGAGTGCCGATCTTCATATTCCGTAACTGCATGGAATGCTCCTTGACGTTGGCGTGCAGGCGTCAAGAGCATGGTCGGACGGCCGGGTCACCGGGATGGCGCCAGGCTCTCGATGCGCTGCGATTTAAGTGTGTGCCTCACCCTTTGGAATGCTTTTTGATTTCAATGATGCCATATGGCCATCAATATTGACCAGTCATTCAATGTAACGACATCTTCTGAGGGATCCGTCATTTTTTGATGGATCTGTCAGGAATGTGCCGTTAAAAGATCGAGATCTACGCAATGGCTGTGGCGAGCGGCGAGGCACGACCGGGGGCACCTGCGCGATTCACGCGGCGCTTCGGCGTAAGTGGCCGACCGAGTTCGGGCAGAAGGTCAAGGAATGGATGTGCGTACGGCGCGATGGCAAGCGGGCCGGGGATACCCTGGTCAGCCAGGTCTGAGTGCAGTGCCGAGCTTGGTGCTGTCGCGGGCATGCGCGACAGCACCAAGGCGATGCTTAGCTGTCGTAGCCGAGGTTCGGCGCCAGCCAGCGCTCGCTCACGCTAACCTCCTGGCCTTTGCGCGCGCTGTAACGCTCGATCTGGTCCTTGTCGACCTTGCCCACGGCAAAGTACTGCGCCTGCGGATGGGCGAAATACCAGCCGCTGACAGCCGCCGCCGGGAACATCGCGAAGTGCTCGGTGAGGAACACGCCACTTGGGCCGGTTTCGCCGATGGCGCTGCCGTCGAGCAGGCGGAACAGGGTTGCCTTCTCGGTGTGGTCCGGGCACGCCGGGTAGCCCGGGGCAGGGCGGATACCGCTGTATTGCTCCTTGATCAGCGCCTCGTTGTCCAGCTGCTCGTCGCGGGCATAGCCCCAGTGCTCTTTACGCACCTGCTCGTGCAGCCACTCGGCACAGGCCTCGGCCAGGCGGTCGGCCAGGGCCTTCACCATGATCGAGCTGTAGTCGTCGCCCTTGTCCTGGTACGCCTTGGCCACTTCCTCGGCGCCGATGCCGGCAGTGGTGATGAAGCCGCCGACGTAGTCGGTGACGCCGCTGGCCTTCGGTGCGACGAAGTCGGCCAGGGACAGGTTCGGCTTGCCATCGGGCTTGATGGTCTGCTGGCGCAGGTGGTGCAGGGTGGCCAGGGCCTGGCCGTCTGCGCCGTAGACTTCGATGTCGTCATCGGCAACCTGGTTGGCCGGCCAGAAGCCGAACACCGCGCGGGCGCTGATCAGCTTCTCGTCGATCAGCTTGTCGAGCATCTCGCGGGCATCCTTGTACAGCGCGGTGGCGGCTTCGCCGACCACTTCGTCGGTGAGGATCCGCGGGAACTTGCCGGCCAGGTCCCAGGAAATGAAGAACGGCGTCCAGTCGATGTACTCGGCCAGGGTGCGCAAGTCGATGTCTTCCAGCACCTTGACCCCGGTGAAGGCGGGCACCACCGGCTGGTAGCTGGCCCAGTCGTACTGCGGTTTGGCAGCGATGGCCTGCGCGTAGCTCAGGCGCTCGGTGCGGGCGCTGCGGTTGGCGGTGCGCTCGCGCACTTCCACGTATTCCTGGCGGGTCTTCTCGACGAAGCCGGGCTTGAGCTCCTTGGACAGCAGCTGGGTGGCCACACCCACCGCACGCGAGGCGTCGGTGACGTAGACCACGGCGTCGTTGCTGTACTTGGGCTCGATCTTGACCGCAGTGTGTGCCTTGGACGTGGTGGCGCCGCCGATCATCAGCGGCAGGTGGAAGCCCTGGCGCTGCATTTCGCGGGCGACGTGGACCATCTCGTCCAGCGACGGGGTAATCAGGCCGGACAGGCCGATGATGTCGCACTTCTGTTCGCGGGCGGTCTGCAGGATCTTCTCGGCCGGCACCATCACGCCAAGGTCGACGATGTCGTAGCCGTTGCAGCCTAGTACCACGCCGACGATGTTCTTGCCGATGTCGTGCACGTCACCCTTGACCGTGGCCATGAGGATCTTGCCCTTGGCTTCCGGCTTGTCGCCTTTCTCGGCTTCGATGAACGGAATCAAATGGGCCACGGCCTGTTTCATCACCCGGGCCGACTTGACCACCTGGGGCAGGAACATCTTGCCCGCGCCGAACAGGTCACCGACCACGTTCATGCCGTTCATCAGCGGGCCTTCGATGACTTCGATCGGGCGTGCGCACTGCTGACGGCATTCTTCGGTGTCTTCGACGATGAAGGCGGTGATGCCCTTGACCAGCGCGTGTTCCAGGCGCTTTTCAACGGGCAGCGAACGCCACTCTTCGTTTTCCACTTCCTTGGTCGCGCCGCCGCCCTTGTAGTCGTCGGCAATCGCCAGCAGCGCGTCGGTGCCGTGCGGCGTGCGGTTGAGCACCACGTCCTCTACCTTCTCGCGCAGCGCGGCCGGGATCTCGTCGTAGATCTCCAGCTGGCCGGCGTTGACGATACCCATGGTCAGGCCGTTCTGGATCGCGTGGTAGAGGAATACCGAGTGGATCGCCTCACGCACCGGGTTGTTGCCGCGGAACGAGAACGACACGTTGGACACGCCACCCGAACTCAGCGCGTGGGGCAGGTGATCACGGATGTAGGCGCAGGCCTCGATGAAGTCGACGGCGTAGTTGTTGTGCTCTTCGATACCGGTGGCGACGGCGAAGATGTTCGGGTCGAAGATGATGTCTTCCGGCGGGAAGCCGACTTCGTTGACCAGGATGTCGTAGCTGCGCTGGCAGATTTCCTTCTTGCGCGCGGCGGTGTCGGCCTGGCCGACCTCGTCGAAGGCCATCACCACCACGGCCGCGCCATAGCGCTTGCACAGCCGGGCATGGTGCTTGAACTGCTCGACGCCTTCTTTCATGGAGATCGAGTTGACGATGCCTTTGCCCTGGATGCACTTCAGGCCCGCTTCGATCACTTCCCACTTGGACGAGTCGATCATGATCGGCACGCGGGAGATGTCCGGCTCACCGGCGATCAGGTTGAGGAAGCGGACCATGGCGGCCTGGGAATCGAGCATCCCTTCGTCCATGTTGATGTCGATCACCTGGGCGCCGGCCTCGACCTGCTGCAGGGCGACCTCCAGGGCTTCGGTGTAGTTCTCTTCGCGGATCAGCCGGGCGAACTTGGCAGAGCCGGTGATGTTGGTGCGCTCGCCGACGTTGACGAACAGCGACTGGCGGTCGATGGTGAACGGTTCCAGGCCCGACAGGCGGCAGGCCTTGGCGATTTCCGGGATTTCGCGTGGCTTGTACTTGGCCACGGCCTCGGCGATCGCCTGGATATGGCCCGGGGTGGTGCCGCAGCAGCCACCGATGATGTTGAGGAAGCCGCTGGCGGCGAACTCTTCGACCACCGCCGCCATCTCTGCCGGGGTTTCGTCATACTCACCGAAAGCGTTCGGCAGGCCGGCGTTGGGGTGGGCAGACACATGGGTATCGGCCTTGGTCGCCAGCTCTTCCAGGTACGGGCGCAGGTCCTTGGCGCCGAGGGCGCAGTTGAGGCCCACGGAAATCGGCTTGGCGTGGCGCACCGAGTTCCAGAACGCTTCGGTGGTCTGGCCCGACAGGGTGCGGCCGGAGGCATCGGTGATGGTGCCGGAGATCATGATCGGCAGTTCGATGCCATCGTCCTCGAACACCTGTTGCACGGCGAAGATCGCCGCCTTGGCATTGAGCGTGTCGAAGATGGTCTCGATCAGGATCAGGTCGGCGCCGCCCTCGATCAGGCCACGGGTGGCCTCGATGTAGTTTTCCACCAGTTCGTCGAAGGTGACGTTGCGGTAGCCGGGGTCGTTGACGTCCGGGGAGATCGAGCAGGTCCGGCTGGTCGGGCCGAGCACGCCGGCGACGAAGCGCGGTTTGTCCGGGGTTTCCAGGGTCTTGGCATCGGCTACCTGGCGGGCGATGCGCGCGCCCTCGACGTTCAGTTCGTACACCAGCGATTCCATGCCGTAGTCGGCCTGGGAAATCTGGGTGGCGTTGAAGGTGTTGGTTTCGAGGATATCGGCGCCGGCATCCAGGTAGGCTTTCTCGATCGCCGCGATCACATCCGGGCGGCTGAGCAGCAACAGGTCGTTGTTGCCTTTCACGTCGCTTGGCCAATCGGCGAAGCGCGTGCCACGATAGTCGTGTTCCTCGAGGCGATAGCTTTGGATCATAGTACCCATGCCGCCGTCGAGGATCAGAATGCGCTCTTTGAGTGCGTGCTGGAGTGCTTGGAGACGAGCGCTGCGGTCGGACATAGGAACTACCTGGTCGGGCAAATATCAGAAGGTGCCGAATCATAACAAAGCTGCGCGGTTTTTAGGCGCATCGCCCTTTTTCATGAATTTTGTTCATGTTGGGTGACATCAAGGCACCCAGGGCCGACCAGACAATCGTGATGGCTTCACTACCCAGGACTTTTCGCACATGGTGCATCGTATCCTTGCCAGCGTCTTCGCGCTGCTCATCAGTGGCGTGGCGTCAGGGCAAGTCCCCCAGTCGAGCCCGGTGATTTCCTACACCCGGGACATCCAGCCGATCTTCACCGAAAAATGCGTGGCCTGCCACGCCTGCAACGACGCTGCCTGCCAGCTCAAGCTGGAGAGCCCCGAAGGTGCAGTGCGAGGTGCCACCAAGGTGCCGGTGTACCAAGGCGAACGCAGCAAGGCCGTGGCACCCACGCGGTTGTTCTACGACGCCCACAGTGAAGATGAATGGCGCAAGAAGGGCTTCTATTCGGTACTCGACAACCAGGGTAGCCAGGCGGCGCTGATGGCACGCATGCTCGAGCTGGGGCACAAGACCCCGCTCACGCCCAATGCCAAACTGCCTGACGAGATCGTCCTGGGGCTCAACCGCAACAACATGTGCCCGCTGCCGGAAGAGTTCGACGCCTATGCCGGCGCCCACCCCAAGGAGGGCATGCCGCTGGCGGTCACCGGCCTGACCGACAAGCAATACCAGACCCTGCAGCGCTGGCTGGCTGCCGGCGCGCCGGTCGAGTACCAGCCGATCCAGCCAAGCGCGGCCGAGGCCAGGCAGATCGCTGACTGGGAGGAGTTGCTCAACCGCCCCGGCTCCACCGAGGCGCTGGTCGGCCGCTGGCTGTACGAGCACCTGTTCCTGGCGCATATCTACTTCGTCGGCGGCGAGCAGGGCCACTTCTTCCAGTGGGTGCGTTCGCGCACGCCTAGCGGCAAACCGGTCGACATCATCGCCACGCGCCGCCCCAACGACCCGCCAGGCACCGACTTCTATTACCGGCTGATCCCGGTGCAGGGCGTGATCGTGCACAAGACCCACATCACCTACCCGATGGGGCCGCAGAAGCTCAAGCGCGTCAAGCAGCTGTTCTACGCCGGCGACTGGCATGCCACCGCGCTGCCGGGCTATGGCCCACGCCACCGGGCCAACCCGTTCGAAACCTTCGAGGCGATCCCGGCGGTGGCGCGTTACCAGTTCATGCTGGATAACGCCGAGTATTTCGTGCGCACCTTCATCCGTGGCCCGGTGTGCCGCGGGCAGATCGCCACCGACGTGATTCGCGACAACTTCTGGGCATTGTTCCAGGAACCGGCCCACGACCGTTACATCACCGATGCCAAGTACCGCGGCGAAGCCACGCCGCTGCTGGCCATGCCGGGGCAGATCGACGATGTTGGCAGCGTGCTGAACCTGTGGCATGCCTACCGCGACAAGCGCAACGATTACGAGAAATTGCGGCGTGAGGCCTATGCCGAAATGCCGGCTCCGGGCTGGGCAACCCTGTGGGCCGGCAACGACAATGCGCTGTTGAGCATCTTCCGCCACTTCGACAGCGCTTCGGTGACCAAGGGCCTGATCGGCGACGTGCCGTTGACCGTCTGGTTGTTCGACTACCCGCTGTTCGAGCGCACCTACTACCAGCTGGCGGTCAACTTCGATGTGTTCGGCAACGTCTCGCACCAGCTGCAGACACGCCTGTATTTCGACCTGATCCGCAACGGCGCCGAGGTCAATTTCCTGCGCCTGATGCCGGCCGACCAGCGCAGCGAAATCCTTGGCAGTTGGTACCAGAACAGCGGCAAGGTGAAGATGTGGCTGGACTACGAGGACATCGACACCGACACGCCGAGCGGCATCAAGCTCGACCCGCGCGACCCCAAGCGCGACTTCGGCTTGAAGCTGCTGCAACGTACCGCCAGCCTCAACGCTGCCCCCGACCCGATCAACCGCTGCACCGGCGCCTACTGCTCGCGGCCGCAGATGAGCGAGGAGTTCCGCAACGTCGAGCAGTCGCTCAGCCGCTTGGTGTCACGCCCGGCCGCCGGCCTCAAGGTGATCGGCCAACTGCCTGAAGCGACCATGCTGCGCATCGAAGGCGAGGGCGGCCAGCGCCAGGTCTACAGCCTGCTGCGCAACCGCGCACACAGCAACGTGGCGTTCCTGCTCGGTGAGGCTTACCGCTACGTGCCCGGGCTGGACACCCTGACCCTGTACCCGGGCGTGCTCAGCAGTTACCCCAACTTCATCTTCAATATTCCGGCCAGGGATGTGCCGGAGTTCGTCGAGGACATGGAGTACGCCAAGGATGACCCGGCGAAGTTCGAGCGCATCGTCATGCGTTGGGGGGTGCGCCGCAGCCATCCGGAGTTCTGGCGCTACTTCCATGACCTCAGTACCTATATCAAGGAAACCGATCCGGTGGAGGACGGGGTGCTGGACATGAACCGCTACGAGAACCTCTGATCGGGTGGGCTGACCTTTCCGAATACGCTGCGGTCGGAAGCGGTGGGTGGTCCTGATCGATTGCTGGGGGCTGCTTTGCAGCCCTTCGCGGGTAAACCCGCTCCCACAGGTACTGCGCTGTTCTTGAAGTCAGCTCCGTCCCGTGGGAGCGGTTTTGCCCGCGAACGAGCGCGCAGCGCTCGCCTGTGCACTCGATGCGGGCCTCAATGCACCGGCAATCGCAGGTATTCCATGCTGTATTCGCTTCAGGCACTGCGGGCGTTCGCCGCCTGGGTGGTGGTCTGCCACCATTTCATGCAAATCTTCTTCGACTTCCATGCCACCGGCCCCATCGGCCAATTGCTCACCGACCGTGGCGCGGTAGGCGTCGACATTTTCTTCGTCATCAGCGGGCTGGTGATCTACCTGTCGACCCGCGACAAACCCATCGAACCTCGCCAGTTCCTGCTCAACCGGGCCTTGCGCATTGTCCCGGCCTACTGGTTCTACACCGCGCTGATGGCGTTACTGTTGCTGGCCTTCAGCCAATGGATGCCGCACCAGGCCTTCGACTGGCATCACCTGTTGCTATCGCTGCTGTTCATCCCGGCGGAAAACCCCGGCGGCTACGGTTTGTACCCGACCCTGAACGTAGGCTGGACGCTGAATTTCGAGATGTTCTTCTACCTGCTGTTCGGCCTGGCCTTCCTGGTTCGCCAGCGTCATCACCTCGTGCTGGTGACCGCTGGGCTGCTGCTGGTCAGCGAAGTACTCGGCCGCATGGGCGTACTCAGCCGTTTCTACAACAACGACATCATCTACGAATTCCTGCTGGGCATCGGCCTGGGCGTGATCCATCGTCGCGGCCTGATCCGCGAAGGGCTGTGGTTGCCGCTGGCGGTGCTGGGCGTGGCGGGTTATGCGATCTATCACCTGGACGCTGCGCAGCGCCTGCTGCACTGGGGCGTGCCAAGCGCGATGATCGTGCTGGCGTTCATCGCCCTGGAGCCGTACTTCAAGGGCAACCGCCTGCTCAAGGCATTGGGTGACTGCTCCTACTCGGTGTACCTGATCCACGTGCTGGTGCTATACGCCGGCTGGTTCGCCTGCCAGCGCCTGCGCCTGAACCCGTACCTGGTGTTCGCCTTGTGCGTGCCGTCCATTGGACTAATGTCGTGGTTCAGCTATCTGTGGCTGGAGCGCGGCCTGTACCGGCGGATGCAGGCGTGGCTGGCCGCGCCACGGGAGCAAAGCCCGGCATTCGTGCTTTCCCGAGTCAAATACTAGGACTTTGTTCAAAGGCCAGGTTGGCGTACACTTGGGCGCAAGTCTGTGAGGAACTTCCATGAGCGCTATAACCATTACTGACGCCGCCCATGATTACCTGGCCGATCTGCTTTCCAAGCAGAACACGCCTGGCATTGGCATCCGTATTTTCATCACCCAGCCGGGCACCCAGTACGCCGAGACCTGCATCGCCTACTGCAAGCCGGGCGAAGAGAAACCCGACGACGAGCCGGTCGGCCTGAAGAGCTTCACTGCCTACCTCGACGCGGTCAGCGTGCCGTTCCTGGAAGACGCGCTGGTCGACTACGCTACCGATCGCATGGGCGGCCAGCTGACCATCAAGGCGCCAAACGCCAAGGTGCCGATGGTCAACGAAGACAGCCCGATCAACGAGCGTATCAACTACTACCTGCAGACCGAGATCAATCCCGGCCTGGCCAGCCACGGCGGCCAGGTGAGCCTGGTGGATGTGGTCGACGACGGCATCGCCGTGCTGCAGTTCGGTGGCGGTTGCCAGGGCTGCGGCCAGGCCGACGTGACGCTCAAGGAAGGCATCGAGCGTACCCTGCTCGAGCGCATTCCAGAGCTCAAGGGCGTGCGTGACGTGACTGACCACTCCCAGAAAGAGAACGCCTACTATTGATCTGGGCGCGGCCGCTCCTACAGCGACCGCGTCAGGTCAAGGCTTAGCAACAAAGTGTTACGGTTTCAACCCCTGCGACAACAGGCCGCAGCCCGTGTTTAAAGGGCTGCGGGCCATCAGCGCCTTGGTCGGGTAGAAGCCCACTGGGTGTCATGCCAGAATGCCCCGGTTTTTCGGCCGGCCCGTCCCGAGGGTCGGCACCTTCCCTGTAAAGGATGGTTCAATGAATGATCAGTTTACCCGGCGCGCGGTTGTCGCCGGGATGGGCGTTCTCGGGCTCGGCCTGCTGGCAGGCTGCAACCCGGCCCGGGGGCTCGAGTTCAAGTACGGCAAGAACATGAGCAACGAAATCCTGGGGCGCAAGTTCAGCCTCAAGGACCCCCAGGGCAATGTCCGTACCCTGTCGAGCTTCTACGGCAGCATGCCGATGATCTTCTTCGGTTTCACCCAGTGCCCGGCTGTCTGCCCGACCACCCTGGCGCGCGCGGCACAGATCAAGAAGCTGCTGAGGGGCCGCGACCGCGAGATCTTCCAGGTGGTGTTCATCACCCTGGACCCTGAGCGCGACACCCCGCAAGTGCTCGATGCCTACGTCAAGGCCTTCGACCCGTCGTTCACCGCCCTGACCGGCACCCCGGAAGAAATCGCCGCGGTGGCCAAGGAGTTCAAGGTGTTCTACGAGAAGGTCCCGGCCGGTGACACCTATACCATCTCTCACTCGTCCACCAGCTACGTCTACGATACGCGTGGCACCTTGCGCCTGAGCCTGGGTCATTCGCTGAATGCCAAGGAATGCGCTGAAGACCTGGCAACCCTTATGGAGATTTGCTAATGGCGGTATCCCTGCAACCTATCAAGCGCGGCCTGGCCGCCATCGCCCTGCTGGGCCTGGCCCTGCCGGCCCTGGCGCAAACCACCGTGAGCGACGCCTGGGTACGCGCCAGCGTGCCGCATCAGCCGTCCACGGGCGCCTTCATGATCCTGACCGCCAGCACCGACAGCAAGCTGGTCGGCGTGGCATCGCCAGTGGCCAAGACCGTGCAGGTGCACGAGATGACCATGAACGGCGACGTTATGGGCATGAAGGAAGTCAAGGCCGTGGAGCTGCCTGCGGGCAAGCCGGTGAGCCTCGACCCCAATGGCTATCACGTGATGCTGATGGGCCTGACCCAGCAGGTGAAGGAAGGCGAGAAGGTGCCACTGACCCTGACCATCGAAGATGCCAAGGGCGCCAAGGAAACCGTGGACGTGCAGGCAGAAGTCCGCCCGCTCAACGCCGAGGCTGGCGGCGGGCATGAGCACATGCACATGAATCACTGACCAACGAAAGGGCCGCATCAGCGGCCCTTTTTCATTGTGCTGCGCGCTTTAGCTACGGAAGCGTGGCAGCGGCCTTTCGAGGGTGAGCGAGGTCAGTGTCTTGCGGACCTGGGCCTCATCGGCCTCCAGGGCCTTGAGGCTGGCGCGGATCTTGCCCGCAGCGGGCACATCGCCCTGGCGGTCGATCCAGTCGGCAATTTCCTTGCAGGCACTGCTCAGGCAGGCTTGGCGCTGGTTCATCAGCGATATCAGGGTGGTGAGCTCTCTTTCGGACATGGCGGGATCCTCCGTTCAGCTCTGTCAGTGTAGCAGTGGCTGGCCAGCTTGCCTGAGGCCTGGCGTCGCGTGCGCTAACTGTGCAGGCAGGCGCTGCGATAGGCACCTGGCGTCACGCCAAACGCCTGCTTGAACTGCCGGCTCAAGTGACTCTGGTCGGCAAAGCCCAAGGTAAACGCCACCTCTGAAGCCGCCAGGCCGCTTTTCAGAAACTCCCGTGCGCGCGCCAGTCGCCGTTGTTTCAGCCAGGCATGCGGCGGCAAACCGGTGGCCTGGCGGAACACCCGGGCGAAATGGAACGGCGAGAGATTGACTGCAGCCGCCAGGGCCTCCAGCGATGGCGGGTCTGCCAACTGGGTTTCCAGCAGTTCCCGCGCACGGGCCACCGCCAGCGGTTCGTTGCCCGGGGCCTTGGGCTCCGGGCAATGGCCGTGGCTTTGCACCAGCGCCAGCACCGCCTGGCGCCAGGCGTGCTGTTGTTCCAGGGCGCTGGCACCGGCTTCCGACAGCTGGTGCAACTGGCTGAAGGCCCGCGCCAGGCTCGGGTCCTGGATCACGCTGTCCTTGAAGCGCGGCATGCCGTGCCGGCCCAGTTCCAGTTCGTCCAGCACGCCAGTCACCCGTTCATGCTCCGGATAGAAACCCCGGTAGCGCCAGCCGGCCTCGTGGGCGGTGGCGCCGGTGTGCAGCTCGTCCGGATTGATCAGCACCATGCTGCCGACCGGCGCCAGATGTTCGCTGCCACGGTGCCAGAAGCGCTGCGCGCCCGATTCGATCACGGTGAATACATAGCCTTCATGCACATGCGGGGCGAAGCGCTGCTGGAAGTAGCGCGCATGCAGCATCTCGACGTCGCCCAGGGCCGGCGCCTGCCAGAGGTGGGTCTGTTCGCGCAGGGGCATGCTCATGCCAGAAAGCTGCGCAGCAAGAAGAAGATCAACATGCTCGCCAGCATGCTCAGCAACACGCTGCGGGTCAACAGCACCAGCGCAACGGCCACCAGGGCACCGAGCAGGTAGGGGTTGAGTGGGCTCAGGTCGAGCTGGTGGCCGGGTAGGAAGATGATCGGCCCGCAGATCGCGGTGAGCATGCCGGGCACGGCAAAGCCCAGGAACTGCCGAGCGTTTGAGCTCAGGCGCAGCGGCAGGCGTGGCTCCAGGAAGGCATAGCGGTTGAGGAATACCACGGCGCCCATGGCGAAGATCAGCAGCCAGATCATGGGCGGCCTCCGGTAAATTTCTGGCAGACGAAGCCGGCAGTCATGCCCAGCAGGCCAGCGGCGACCAGTGCGGTCTCCCAATGCCAGTAACTGAACAGCACCGAGCAGAACAGCGACACCGCCACGCACACCACGGTGGCGAGATTGCGTACCAGCGGCGCGATCAGCGCGACGAAGGTGGCGACGATGGAGAAGTCCAGGCCGAGCTGGTCGAGGTGCGGGATATTCTGGCCCAGCACGATGCCGGCCAGGGTGAACAGGTTCCACGCGACGTAGAAGGTCAGGCCTACACCGAGCGCATACCAGCGGTTGAACTGCTGCTGGTCGTAGTGGCTGGTGAGGGCGAAGAATTCGTCGGTGAGCAGGAAGCCCAGGACCAGCCGCCAGCGCAACGGCTGGTTTGACAAGACTGGGCGCATGGACAAGCCATAGAGCAGGTGCTGGGACGTCAGCAGCAGGGTGGTGAGCAGGATCGACAGCAGGTTGGCGCCGCCCTTGAGCATGCCGATCGCGACCAGTTGCGCGGCACCGGCGAACACAATCGCCGACAGTCCTTGGCCTTGCCAGGCACTGAGGTTGGCCTCGATGGCCATGGAGCCGGCGAGCAGGCCCCAGGGAGCGACGGCCAGGGACAGCGGCAGGATGGCGATGGCGCCGTGCAGGAAAGCTTGGCGGGCAATGGGGAGACTGCTGGGCATGATGGCTGCACTTTTTACTCGGTAGGGCAGCATGACAGAGCGGCGGGGCGGGTGGCTTGAACGATCTTGCTTGTTTGCTGCCTGTGCCGGTTTCTCGCGGCTAAAGCCGCTCCTATCAGGTTTGGCGCCGGGGCAGGTGATTATCGTCTGGTCAGCCGCTGCTGCGCTGCCACGCAGCCATTGATCTCCACAGCCTTTTGCAGCAGAGCCTGGCGATGCTGTGGATCGAGGTCACTCAGCAATCGGTAGACCTCGGCCTGGTAGTCGCGCTGGCGCCCCCACTGCATCTGCAACCCTTGCGGGCGGCTGCGGCTGCAGGCCAGGCGTGCGGTGGGTTGCGGGAAGTAGGGCGCATACAGGGTCGCCATGCCCGGGATCGCCTCGAGGGCTTCGCGGTAGGCCGGGCTGGCATTGTAGGGTTGGCACCAGGTAGCAATTGCAACCGCCGGTGGTGCGAAGCCTTGTTTCAGGCTGGCCTGCAGCAGCGGGCAGGCGGCATCGGCGATCTGTGCTGCAGGCAGGTAGGTGGTGTAGTACAGCGCCAGGCGATACTGCGCCACCGGGTGGCCAAGCTCGACCGACTTTTTCAGCAGGGCCACTGCCGTCGGCAGGGTTTGCGCCATCGCCCGGCCCTGGCGGTTAAGCTCCGGGTCGACGCCTATGGCAGTGCGCAGGGTGCTGTTGTCGTCCGGGCTGTCGGCTTGCTCCAGCAGCGGTAGCGCCTGGCGGTAAAGCAGGTCGGCGTGTGGGTC
The DNA here is from genome assembly GCF_001320485.1 of Pseudomonas sp. NBRC 111130. Classification (NCBI taxonomy): domain Bacteria; kingdom Pseudomonadati; phylum Pseudomonadota; class Gammaproteobacteria; order Pseudomonadales; family Pseudomonadaceae; genus Pseudomonas; species Pseudomonas sp. NBRC 111130. The sequence goes on along the minus strand of NZ_BCBG01000018.1, from coordinate 26,226 downwards.
GATACGTACTTCGAGCGCGTGCGCGGCCACCGGTGTCAGCACGATAAACAGTGCCGACGCCAGAACGACGGGGTTCACAGGCGCGCCCCGTTCAATGAACGAGGCCGGCTGGCTGCCAGGCAGGGGGAAACGGCTTGATGAGTGATCACAACTGCGCGTACGCCTCGGGCGAATCGGAACGACGGGGTATTCTATCGAAGCGAGGGTCAAAACCGAAACCCCGTGACTCGTCAGTCAGACGAGCTTGATCGGTGTGACCTTGCGCTGGCTGTGTCGTTCCTGGGCCAGCCCCAACTTGGCGGTAATCACCTTGGCCAGGGCATTGTTGCCCAGATCGTTCAAGTGCAGGCGGTCGACGAACAGATCGGCACCGAATACCGGCGAGCTGCTGAGCATGCTGTTCATGTCGTAGCACGGCACGGGGTCTGCCTGGCTTTTGATGCGACGGAAGAAAGCCATGTGCAGCTTGCTGTCGAATGCACCGTCGAGCAGGCGGTCGAAATTCCCCGGTTGTTGCTCGAGGGCGGCAAGCATTGCCAGTTCCCCCGCCGGCAGTGTTTCCCGGCACCAGGGCAGCAGGGGCTGGAGGATGAAGGTCAGGGTGGCGTGACTGTCAGCCAGCATTCGTTCCCATTGGCGCAAGGTGCGGGCGATGCTGTCGGCCGCTCGTGCCAGGCGCTTTTCCGGGGCGGACAGCGACCAGTTGGGGGCAGGTTCGTTGCGCCGTGGTGCCAGTGCCTGGCCCAGGCGCTGCCACAGCGACTCACGGCGAGCCGGGCCAGCGGGTGGCATGCCCTCGTTGAAACTGTTCAGGTAAGCCTGGTGAGCCTTGGCCTGCTGCGGGTCATACGGGCCGGCCAGGACCTCGCCGAGCGCTTCATGGGCCAAGGTGTTGAGGCCGCTGAGCAGTACTACATGGCCCACTTCGCCGAAGCGATGCTGGTGGGTCAGGAACAGCAACAGCTCCTGGCTGGCGTTGAGCCCGCAGCCGGCCAGGCTCAGCCATACCTCACCGGTCAGCATCGACAGGTGCGAGGCTACCGTATGTTCGTCGCAGCTGGCGCCGATGCCCAGGGCGGTCGAGCCGCCGACCAGCAGGTTGATGCGCGAGGCAGCACCGCGCTCGGCAACCGAGACGCGCTTGCCGGCGCAATGGCTGTAGCGCAGGCCAAGGGCATCGGTGTTGATGGTGCAGGAGCGGTAGCCGCTCTCGTGCACATGCAGGGTGTGTGGGGCGCGGCGATTGCCCAGCAGCAGAAAGCGCTGGTAATCATGATGCAGTGGCGAAGCGAGACCCTGGACATACGTGCTGGGTGTCATGGGCGCTCCTTCTCTGCTGGTGTGATGGCGGGCGTTCAGCCCGCCAGTTCCTTGAGGTTATAAGCCAGGCCACCGACGGCAATCAGCAGCAGAACCACCCCCGAGGCCAGGGAAATCAGGCGGTTGCTGCGCTGCGAGGTGATCTTGCCGATGGCGAAGATGTACAGGCTGAGCACGGCGAAATCGATCAGTACCCACAACAGCGACAGCACCACCATGCTCTTGCCGAACGATTCGGTGATCTGGATGAACTGCGGGAAGAAGGCGATGAAGAAGATGATGTCCTTCGGGTTGGAAATACCGACCATGAAGCCTTGCCACAAACCGCCGCGCCCGGCTTTGGCCGGTTGCAGCTCGGCTTCGTCGACGGCAGGCGCCTGCAGGCACTCGCGCAGGGTGCCCACGGCAATGTAGCCAATGAACAGGCAGCCCAGCAGGCTCATGGCACTGAGCCAGGCCTTGTCGATGGCCGCACTGGTGAGGATGACCCAGGCGGCGGCGCCGATCAGCACGAGTGATGCCCAGTTGGTGCCGACGGCGGTGAACATGGCCTTGCGTGAGCCGGAGGCCGCGGCGGTGTTGACGATCAGCGCTACCACCGGGCCGGGGGTGGCGATCAGCAGCAGCACGGTGAGTGCGTAAGTCAGTGTCAGTGCGGTATTCACGGTCAGTTCTCGATCAGAATGTCGGGTGTCGCGTGGGCGTGGGCATGAAACGGGCAGCGCGCCGGATTGAGCGAGCCGGCTTCCTGCAGTTGGTACTGCTTCCATTCGAAGTTGTCATCCTGGCCAAAGAAGCCGAGGGTTTCGGGCATGACCCCTTCGTTGTAGTGACGCACGCGATCACGGATGCGGGCACGAATGCGTTGCCCGCTTTCGGTGCTGGCGTTGGCCACTTCGTCGAAGTTCTCCCGCGGGTTGATGACGAAGGTGATGTGCGGGCCGAGGTTGCGGCTTTTCATCTGCTGGTGGCCGGGGAAGTTCATGTTGATGAACAGTGGCATGCCGGCGTAGCAGAACGACCAGGCGTTGTCGTGCGGGTCGGTGGGAACCGCTTGCGGCCACGGGTGCGGGTCACGGGCATGGACTCCGCGCAGTACTTTCCAGGCCAGTGCCTGTTGCTCGGCCAGGGTGCTGTCGGCGGCTGTCTGCAGAAACACCACCAGTGGGCTGCCGATGCGTTGCTTGATCGGCACAGGGGTTATGGTGCGTACATATTCGGCCAGGCCCTGGGCGATATCATCGGCCAGTTGTTCGGCGCGGGCGAAGAGGATGTGGCAGGATGCGCCGGCTACCGCCTTGCGCCCGAACAGGCACGGGAAGTCGGGGTTGGCGAGCACGCTGCGAAAATGCTGTAAGGTTTGATGCGTCCAGTGCTGAGTGTTCCGTACATGTTCATCGGCCAGCTCTAGCGCGTCCAGGCGATAGCAGTTTCCATAACCCGTAAACATGATTTCCCCAGGAGATTCAAGTAAGAGAGAGTTCCACACTTATGCAGGCAGGTTGGAGACTTATCTTTGTTATTTACCTGCATTTTCTGAGACGCTCTTCACGTTGTAAAACGCGTGGAACTATGACCTACTATTAGTCTTACTCATGATTCGAGGGCATCATGTCGGAACGGATTCAAGCTTTGCACGCCCTGCGTGCTTTCGAGGTGGCCTCGCGCTACGGCTCGTTTACCCGGGCCGCTGAAGAGCTGGCCCTTACCCAAGGGGCGGTCAGCCATCACATCAAGACCCTTGAATCCATGTTCGGCTGCGACCTGTTCGAGCGCCGCGGCCCCAAGTTGAGCCTTACCGAGCATGGACGGGTACTGGCTCAAGAGCTGAAGGTGGGCTTCAAGATCATCGAAAACGCCTGCGCGCTGCTGCGTCAGGACCGTTATGGGTTGCGCTTGAAGGCCCCTTCGACGCTGACCGTGCGCTGGCTGCTGCGGGCGCTGGACGGGTTCAAGAAGCTTGAAGACAACTGCAGCGTGCAGCTGTCGAGCGTGTGGATGGACATTGACTCGGTGGACTTCTACTCCGAGCCTTACGACTGCGCCATCCTCCTGGCCAACGGCCGTTTCCCGGCCGACGTGGAGAGTATCAAGCTGTTCGATGAGTGGCTGATCCCGGTGTGTCACCCGGACTACATGGCACAGGCGCAACCCGAACTGGCCGACCTGCGCCAGTGTGAGTTCCTCCACCCATCACCGGACCGCCGCGACTGGCGGCGCTGGCTGGCGCGCATGGATGCGCTGGACATCAGCATCGACCAGGGCCAGGTGTTCGATACCCTCGACCAGGGCATCTCGGCGGCGCAGCAGGGCCTCGGCATTTCGGTGGTCGACCTGGTACTGGCCAGTGCCGACCTCGCCGCCGGGCGCCTGGTGACGCCGTTCAAGCATGCGGTGTCGACCGGTGACGGATACTACATGACCTGGCTCAAGAGCAGCCCCAAGGCGCGGCAGATGCACAAGCTGCGCGACTTCCTGCTCAGCCAGGTGCCGCCGCTGGGCTACAAGGACATCAACTACCTGTACGGCTGAATAGTTGCGCAGGCTGATCGTGCCGAGCCTGGGTTTGCCGATGGTGTGGAACAGCGCCATTGCAGCGTAGAATCGTGCTTTTCAGCAGAGGTCGACGCGGTGGAGTTGCAGCAGGGCTTTGTCCTGACCCGGCATTGGCATGACACGCCCGAAGGCACTTGCGTGGAATTCTGGCTGGCCACGGATGCCGGGCCACAGTTGTTGCGCCTGGCGCCGCAGGAATCAGTGGCGTTTATTGCGCAGGCGCAGGCTGAACACGCCCGGGTGTTGCTGGCCAAGGAGCAGGGCGCAGAGCTCAAACCGTTGCGCCTGAAAGACTTCGACCAGCGTCCGATGCTCGGCCTCTACACGCGCCAGCACCGCCAGCTGATGCAGTTGGAGCAGCGCCTGCGCACGGCTGGCATCGACGTCTTCGAGGCCGATATTCGGCCGCCGGAGCGCTACCTGATGGAGCGCTTCATTACGGCGCCGGTGCAGTTCACCGGCCAGCGGGACGCGCAGGGCGTGTACTGCGAGGCCCAGCTCAAGCCGCTGCCGGATTACCGCCCGACGCTGCGCCTGGCCTCGCTGGACATCGAGACCAGCGAGCGCGGCGAGCTGTACAGCATCGCCCTGGAAGGCTGCGGCCAGCGCCAGGTGTACATGCTCGGGCCGGCAAATGGCGATGCCGATGGCGTGGATTTCGACCTGCACTACTGCGCTGATCGCGCCGAGTTGCTGACCTGTCTCAACCAGTGGATGGCCGAGCATGACCCGGATGCGATCATTGGCTGGAACCTGATCCAGTTCGACCTGCGCCTGCTGCACGAGCATGCCAAGCTTCTGCAAGTGCCACTGGCGCTGGGGCGCAACGGCGCGCCGATGACCTTGCGCAGCCATGCCGGCGGTGGCCACGTCTTCGCCGAGGCCCCGGGGCGGCTGCTGATCGATGGCATCGAAGCGCTGCGTTCGGCCACCTGGAGTTTCCCTTCGTTCAGCCTGGAGAGTGTTGCCCAGACCTTGCTCGGCGAAGGCAAGGCCATCGACACACCCTACCAGCGCATGGACGAGATCAACCGCCGCTTCGCCGAGGACAAACCGGCGCTCGCCCGCTACAACCTCAAGGACTGCGAGCTGGTCACGCGTATTTTTGCCCACACCCGGCTGCTCGACTTCCTGCTGGAGCGTTCGTCGGTTACCGGCCTGGCGGTGGACCGCAGCGGCGGTTCGGTCGCCGCATTCTGCCACCTGTATATCCCGCACATGCACCGCATGGGTTTTGTCGCGCCCAGCCTCGGCAGCCGTCCGGAGGAGGCCAGCCCCGGTGGCTTTGTCATGGATTCACGCCCGGGGCTGTACGACTCGGTGCTGGTGCTGGACTACAAGAGCCTGTACCCGTCGATCATCCGCACCTTCCTGATCGACCCGGTGGGCCTGGTAGAAGGCTTGCGTCTGCCCGATGACCAGCACTCGGTGGAAGGCTTCCGCGGCGGTCGTTTCTCGCGCACCCAGCATTGCCTGCCAGCTATTGTCGAGCGGGTATGGCAGGGCCGGGAAGCGGCCAAGCGCGAAGGCAATGCGCCGCTGTCGCAAGCGCTGAAGATCATCATGAACGCCTTTTACGGCGTACTCGGCTCCAGCGGTTGCCGTTTTTTTGATCCGCGCCTGGCCTCATCGATCACCCTGCGCGGCCACCAGATCATGCGCCAGACCCGCGCGCTGATCGAGGCCCAGGGTTACGAGGTGATCTATGGCGACACCGACTCCACCTTCGTCTGGCTCAAGGGCGCTCATGACGAACAGGCCGCGGCCCGCATCGGTCGTGAGCTGGTGGCGCAGGTCAACCAGTGGTGGCGTGAGCACCTGCGCACGACCCTGAACCTGGAGAGCGCGCTGGAACTGCAGTTCGAGGTGCACTACCGGCGTTTCCTGATGCCGACCATCCGCGGTACCGACGAGGGCAGCAAGAAGCGTTATGCCGGCCTGGTGCAGCGCACCGATGGCAGCGAGGAGGTGGTCTACAAGGGCCTGGAGTCGGTGCGCACCGACTGGTCGCCGCTGGCCCAGCGCTTCCAGCAGGAGCTGTATGGGCGGATCTTCCGTGGCCAGCCTTATCGCGACTACCTGCGCGAGTACGTGCGCCAGACCCTGGCAGGCGAGCTTGATGAGCTGCTGGTCTACCGCAAGCGCCTGCGCCGGCCACTGGCCGATTACCAACGCAATGTACCGCCGCACGTGCGCGCCGCACGCCTGGCGGACGACTACAACAGTCGTGTCGGGCGCCCCAGGCAGTATCAGCGCGGCGGCTGGATCAGTTACCTGATCACCACCAGTGGCCCAGAGCCCCTCGAGAACCTGCAGGCGCCGATCGACTACGAGCATTACCTGAGCCGCCAATTGCAGCCGGTGGCTGATGCCATTCTGCCGATGGTCGGCGACGATTTCGCCCGCCTGACCGACCAACAACTGCCGCTGTTCTGAGCCGGGTAGTAGCCGGCCACCGCAGCTGCCTGAGCCGCTGGCACTAACCTGGCGTTTTCTTGTGAAGGAGAAACGCCAGTGCTCAACCTCAGCGAACACCCTGACGGCCAGGGCGAAACGGCGGACCGGGTTTTTCAGGACAAGTTGCTGGCCGAGCGTTTACCCGGCTGGTTGCGTGGCGCCACCCTGCAGCAGCTGCGCTGGCTTGGCGATGCAATGAGTCTGAGTCTGTACTTTACCGAGCAGGCCAGGGCAGTGCTTGGCACTGTCAGCAGTCTTGAGGCATTTGCCCTGCCCAGATTGCAACTGGCGATGGATCAGGCCTTCGGTATCGGACTCGATGCCGCACGCCTGCAGTTGCGTTGGGGGCACCGCGAACCGGTGCTGACGTCGCAGCCAATCGGCTACCCGGTCACTGAGCCGGTCTACCGGCAGATACCGTTGCTGGAAGCAGCACTTGGCAATTTCACCCAGGAACAGGCGAGCAGCGATGGCCAACTGTCAGGCAATCGCCTGGTCGATCCTGACGACCCTGCGCGCACGCTGCCCAGCGCCACGCGCTTCGCCGCAATCTGCCGGAAACTCGACCTCGGCGGGCAATACCAGCGGCACCTGGACGCCTGCCTGCAACCATCCGGGTCTACCGATACGGAGGGTGCGGCCGCTGAGCAGCGCCAGCGGGTGCTCTCGTTGTTCGCGCGAGCCCACCGCTACGGCATGCTTGCCGATGCCCATGTCGGGCTGATCAAAGGGGCGCTGAGCGAAACGGAACATCAGTTGCTGGTGCGCCTTTGCGGGCTCCATCAGCCGCTGACCTTGGACGGCCGCCCGGTGCAGGCCAAGCGTCTGGACCTGCTGGGTTGCCAGATGCAGCAGATACTCGTGCTCGACGTTCGCGACGAGCGCTACAGCCCCCTGTACACCTCCAGCAACCGGATACTCGTGCATATCCCAGGTGACCCACACGCACCTTGGCAGGTATTCGCCGACCTGCGCCATTTCGCCAACGCACTGGGCAAGCGGCTGCGCACGCCAAGCTATCAGCGCTTCTTCGCACGTTTCGTGCGCCGTCGCGACAGCCAGGCCTTCTTCAGCGCGGTCGCGGCTTGCTATGACGGGCTTTCGGACTTGGCCAACGCCGACCTCGAGGAACGTCTGCACCAATACCCGGCTCCGTTGTTCGACACCTGGGCGCAGGCCAGGATCAGGCAGATCAAGGACGATGCTGGTGTGATCGCGATGGCAACTGCGGCGGTCGACCTCGAAGTCCGCCGGGCCCACGAGCAGCGGCTGGCGGCCGAGGGTTGGACCTTGCTGACCCTGGCCGGGCTGTTCGTGCCGGCGCTGGGCCTGGCGATGCTGGCGCTGGCCGCTTGGGAAGTACTCGATGAAGCGTTCCATGGCATCGAGGCCTGGCACGAAGGTAACAGTGCCGAAGCGCTCGAACACCTGGTAAATGTTGCCACCGATGTTGCGCTGGTGGCCGCAACGGCTGCAGGCGTTCAAGGTGTGCGCAGGCTCTGGGCGCGATCTGCATGGGTCGACGGGCTGGTCCCGGCACGGCTCGACGACGGTAGCCGACGGCTGTGGCACGACGATGCGGTACCGTATCGAGGCACCGCACCGGCGTTACAGGCAGTACGTGACGAGGCAGGGGTGTATCGGCACGGCAACGATGCCTGGGTCGAGATGGAGGGGCATCATTATCCGGTCGAGCAACGCCCGGATACTGGCCGCTGGTACCTGCGCAGCCGCTCTGGGTATGGCCCCGAACTCTGCCACAATGGTGCGGGTGCCTGGCGGCTATGGAGCGAACAGCCGGCCCAATGGGCAGATGCACCGCGCATGTTCCGGCGCTTGGGCGGCGCATTTGGCCAACTCGATGATCGGCAGATCGACCTGGTGATGTTCACCCATGACCTGGATGCCGATCACTTGCGGTACCTGTATGTGCATGGGCAGGCACCTGACGCCGAACTGCTGGACAGCGTGATGCGTTTCGCTCTCGACAGTCGACTGCGCAGGTTGATCGAGGCTTTGGACGCTGGACACATGACTGACGACCGCGAAGCCTTGCAACAGTTGTTGTACATGGCCGACGGTGCCGTCCCGGATGATGCCGGTCTCGCTGAGCTGGCGACGCATCAACGGCAGTCGCTTTTCCAGGCACTGTACCAAGCTGCCCAGCCCGTGCCGACCCCTGCCGAGGAACTGCTACGCCGACAGTTTCCGAGCCTGCACCGGCTGGCGGCACGTGCGCTGCTGCGCGACACCACGCCTGCCGAGCGTATGGCAATGGATGAACAGCGACGCGTACCGCTGCGCCTGGCCACGGCTGCGCGAACCAGGGTCAACCACATCCGCCTGGTCAGGGCGCTCGAAGGCTTGTACCTGGACGCCCCACAGACTGCCGACCTGGCTCGGGTTGCCCTGGGCCTGAGCGAAGCTCTGCCGGATGCGCCATCGGGAATCTACTGGCGTCTGTTCGACAGCTCGGTACAGGGGCCGCTGCTGGCGGTGGCAGGGCCGCAAGGCGCCGGCAAGGCGGTCGATCTTGTGTATGCCGAGGGGCAGTTCCGCTTGTTCGATGCGGCGGGTCACCGACTGGCGGGGCCTGGCGAACTGTTCGAGGTCATGGCCGCAGCCTTTGACCCTGCTCAGCGGCGCATCATGGGCCTGGGGCAGCCATTTGCAGCCAACTTGCGGGCGCAGTTCGGCGCCCTGGCAGGAGCGCGCCGGCAACAGCTCGGGCGCCTGCTTGGCCAGGCCCCAGCGCGGGGCTGGTTCAGGCCACCTCAGCGGCTGGCTTACGGGCGCATCGGCTATCCGCTCAGTGGTCGCGGGCGTGGCAGTTCGCGGGCACTTCATGCCATGGTTCGCACGGTTTACCCAAGCTTTGATGACGCGCAGATTGAAGCCTGGCTGGCCCAGGTTCGCCAGGCAGGGCTGCAGGTCGAGGCCCATCTGGAGCGCTTGCAGGCTGAGTTGGCAGCTTTGGACAGCTGCATGAACCGCTGGTGTGCAACGGCCAGGTCGCGCGTTGAGCGTGCGGATCGGCGCAGCTTCGCCGACGGCTTGCGCAACTGTTGGCAGCGTACCGCGTCCAGAGCTGGCGGCGAGCTGCCGCTCTATTATCGGCTGACCATTCGCAATGTCACCCTGAGCAGCCTGCCGGAACTGCCAGAGTTGGTGAGCTTCGCCCATGTTCGCGAGCTTTCGTTGACGGCACTGGGCATCAGTGATGTGCCGGATGGGTTTCTGCGCGCTTTCCCGACCGTGCGCATCCTCGAGCTTTCCAGTAATCGCCTGACCCGGCTGCCATCGGGCCTGGGACGCTTGAGCATCCTTCGGGAAATGGACCTGTTCGGTAACCAGATCGTGCTCGATGCTGCGCAAAGCCGACAATTGGCGCGTTGCACGCACCTGGAGTACTTGAACCTGTCCTACAACCCGTTGAGTCGCGCTTTCCCGGTGCAGAGCATGCCTCGGCTGCGGCGTTTGCACATGCGCGCCACAGGGTTGACGGAGCTGCCCAGGGGCCTGCTGGCCAGTCTCGAACTGGTCATGGCCGACCTACGCGACAATCGCATCACCAGCATCCCTGGCGGCTTCTATCGGGCACCGGCCTGGGTCAGCAGTTGCATACGCCTGGAGGGCAACCCGTTGGGGCGCGTCGATGCGCAAAGGTTACAGGCGTTCATGCGAGACCACGGCTGGGCGGCAGACGTCGAGGAAGCTATCGGCGTGAGCACAGCCCGTCAGCGCTGGCTGGACGCTGCAGACAGCCTTGAGCGTATCGACCAGGCGGCGATGTGGGACGAGCTCGAGGTGTATGACGGTTGCGACGATTTCTTCAGCTTGCTGATCCGTCTGCTGCAAACCGCCGATTACCAGCAGCACCGGGAGGCACTGGCAACCCGAGTTTTCACCATGCTCAGGGCGATGTGCGAGCACGAGACCCTGCGCCAGGAATTGTTTGCCCAGGCCAGCTTGCCGGTGACGTGCCAGGACAGCGCGTCCTTGTCATTCAGCGGCCTGGAGCTGCGCATGCTGGTGTGGCATGCGCGCGTCGACGCTGCCGCCGGAGGGGAGCAGGCGGCATTCCTGCGGCTTGGCCGTCAGTTGTGGCGACTGGATGAGGTCGACCGGATTGCCCAACGCGACTATGAAAGCCGGCGTGCTGCAGGTGCAGACCCGGACCAGATCGAGGTGGTGCTGGCGTACCGCGTCGGCCTGCGGGCGACGCTGGACCTGCCTGCGCAACCCAGCGACATGCTGTTCGCCGAAGTGGCTGGCCTGGATCAGGCGCGTCTCGACCAGGCGCGCAATGATGTACTTGCCAATGAAACGACGGAACGCCTCAGCCAGGCGCTGGTCGAGCGCGATTTTTGGCGTGAACATCTGCTGCAGGCCAATGGAGCGCGCTTCGAATCGCTGGATGTGACATTTCATGCCCGCGTGGAGGCGTTGATGAATGCTTCCGACAGCCTACCTGAGGGGCGCTATCTCGAGGAAATGAACCAGGTGCAGGCCGAGCGTGAAGTGGCACGGCGGGCATTGATGTTGAGGCTCTCGCGTCAAGCCATCGGCGATCACCTGGAACCCTTGCCAGAAGTGCCGGAACCTTAAGGCGGGCGTTGCCGCCATGGTCTTGGGCTATGCTCACAGCAGGAAAGTCAGCGGCTTGGGTTGTAGGAAGTTTCTGGCGGTCAGTCAGAAACTGGCTGTTACCTTTCGCCCAAGCGTTCACCTGCCCAGCTGGTTTAGGCTCGCAGGCCGGATCTTTCTCCCTGATCCGCAGTCTTTGGTTAATCGAGAGAATAAGGAGATACGCATGCTCGTCCGGTCACTGACCCTCGCCACCTTGCTTGCCGTCGCCGGCCCGTTGTTTGCCGCCGACAGTGATGCGCCACTGGCCAAGGAGCTGGGCAAGGCCAGGCCGCTGGTGGTCATCGCACCCAGCGATAAGGACCCGACTTTGCGCGGCCTGAACGAAGCGCTGAAGGATCGCGCCACCCAGGCAGCCTTCAAAGAGCGCAGCCTGATCATGTTCAGCGTTGTCAACACGATGGGCAAGCGCGAGGACAAGAACCTTGAACAACAGACCACCATGGCCCTTATTCGCGAACTCAAGCTGGGCGCGAGCAAGGGCACCAAGGTGATCCTGGTGGGCAAAGACGGCGAGCGACATGTGCTCAAGGACGATGACTCGGGCGATAAGATCGACCCTCAAGTGATCATCGACGCGGTCGACCATTTGCCGGCGAGTGAAAAGGCGGTGAGCGCACCGGAACCCGTGGCCGCTGCGCCGGAACCCAAGGCCAAGGACAGCAAGGCAGCCAAACCGGTCAAGCCCGCCAAGCCAGCTGCCCCGCCAAAACCGTTGGATGACTGAACGCTGCAGGGTCATCGTGTACAGGCCTTGATCCAGTGGTCCAGGCTCAAGCGTCCCGAACCTTTGAGCAGCAGGGGCATCAGCGCGACCAGGTAGATCAGTGGCAGCTTGAAGTTGCCATGACCCTGATCGGTGATGGCGTAGCCTTGCGCCAGTTCGGCCAGGCTGGACCACTGCGCGGGCCAGTGCACGGCGGCAATCGCCACCACGGTCACCACCATCAGCCCCGCCGACGCCAGCCTGGTGCCCAGGCCAAGCAGCAACAGCAGCGGCAACAGCAGTTCGGCCCACATCGACAACTGCCAATTGAGTTCCGCCGGCAGGGCGTTGAAGGGAAATGGGAAACTCCCTTGCAAGTCGCCGAACCAGTTGCTGCCATTGAACTTCTCCAAACCTGATTCGAAGAACTCCCAGGCCAGGAACAGCCGCAGTGGCAGGTCGGCACTCCAGCTGCCGAGGCGATCGATCAGGTTGAAGGTACGGGTCGTCAGTGCATTCATGTGATTATCTCGCTCAGGAAAGGGCATCGGCAGCGCGACGCGGTGCCAGCTTGGCAGTCAGCTTGAGGGCGATGGCGCTGAACATCAGGGCGAAGGCCAGTGAGTACCCGCCGCCCATGGGGATGCGTTTGTAGAACGACAGGCAGAACACTCCGGCCAGTACCCACATGCCGGTGCTGTGCAGGGTTTTCCAGGTACGGCCGCCCAGCAGGCGCATCGGTGCCTTGAATGAGGTCAGGGTGAGCAGCAACAGAAACACATAACCGATGCTGCCAGGCAGGCTCGAGGTGACCGTGCGTCCGGCCCAGAACAGTTCAGGAAATTGCTGGGCGTAGCGGTAGATCAGCAGGCCATGCACGGTATGCGAAAAGGCGAAGGCCAGGCCCACGTAGCGTCGCTCGCGGAGCAACCAGCGGCTGCCATTGCCAGGCAGCAAGGTGACCATTGACGAGGCCAGGAAGGCCAGCAGGAACAGTGCGAAAGAGCTGCGCGCAGTGGCGCGGATGGCACTGCGCAGGCCATCCGCACCGGGTGGGTAGCTGAGCAGTACCACGGCGGTCATGAACACGGTCAGGCCAGCAAGAGCGGTGAACAGTTTCCAGCCGGAGGGCAGGGTGAGCGGCTTCATGGGTGACTCCCGGAGTATCGTTGTGTGACCGGGAGTGTGTTGGGAATGAGTATCTGCAGTGTGTCGGTGAAAGCGGCTTTGTGTATCGGACTGTAGTTACCGGAGCTGTATGACGGCCCGCGCGGGCCGCCGCGTTTGTCGTTACAGCTCGATCTGGGCGCATAGCCCGCCGCTTTTTCGGTTGCTCAAGGTCAGCCTGCCGCCCATGGCCTGGGTCAGTTGCTGGGCGATGGCAAGCCCCAGGCCGGTACCGCCCGTGCTGCGGTTGCGCGAGCTTTCTACCCGGTAGAATGGCTTGAGCACTTCGTCCAGCTCTTCGGCGGGGATCCCGGGGCCTTCATCGAGCACCCGGATCAGCGTCTTGCCCCGCTCGCGGCTGACCTCAAGCTGTGCCTTGCCGGCAAATTTCAAGGCGTTGTCCACCAGATTCACCAGCACGCGGCGCAAAGCATGCGGGCGGGTTTCCAGCAGGCTGCCGGTACTACCGTTGCGCTCCACCTGGGCGCCGCTGTCCTGGTAGTCGAACACCACGCTGTCGAGAAAGGCGTCAAGGTTGATCCGGCAGGGCGCCTCGGTGTTGATGTCCATGCTGCGTGCGTAGGCCACGCCTTCGCGGACCAAGTGCTCCATGGCGTCCAGGTCGTGCCAGAGCTTGTCCTTCTCGACGCCATCGTCCATCACCTCGACCCGCAGTTTCATGCGCGTGATCGGTGTTTGCAGGTCGTGGGAAATGGCAGCAAGCAGTTGCATGCGCTCTTTGAGGTAGGCGGCGATGCGCGCCTGCAGGGCATTGAACGCCACGGCGGCGTACTGGACCTCGCGTGGGCCGCTTTCATCCAGCAGCACGCCAGGCTTGTCCGGGTCGAGGGTGTCCACTGCCTGGACCAGGCGGGTAAGAGGCCCGATGGCCAGGCGCACGGCGAGCCAGGTACAGAACAGCAGCACCGCCAGCTGGATCAGCAGTACCAGCGGCAACCAGCGCGCTACCGGGACGGGTGCCGGCGTGACATCGATGGTCAGTGGCGCCCCATCGGCCAGGCGCAGGTGGGCCTGGAAGTGGGCATTGGGGCCGGGAATGTCCTGGAAAGTCAGCGGATACTGGGCACCGATGGCCTTGACGATCGATTCGGCAGCCATGGGAGGATCGGTGCTTGGCATCGCTGAACCCTGCAAGCCTTCGTCCAGCCGGTACCGATAGGTGCGTCGCTCCAGCCTCGGCAGCCAGGCTGCACGCTCGGCAGCAGGCAGGCGGTCGAGGATGGCCACCGAGGTGACCACATCCTGCTCGAGGTTGCTGAGCATCATCGAGCGGCTGCTGATGTAGCGCTCGTACGCCTGCAGGCTGAACGACAAGCCATAGGCCAGCACCAGCCCGGTGAAGAAGATCAGTGCCAGGCGTGAGGCGAGGGTGCGCGGCCATTTCATGCCGGTGACTCGAGCAGTTGCACTGCCAGCGAGAACACATAGCCCTCACTGCGCACGGTCTTGATGCAGCTCGGCTCTCGGGCATCGTCGCCCAGGCGCTGACGCAGGCGGCTGACCAGCAGGTCGATGGAGCGGTCGAAGATGTCCGCCTCGCGGCCTTGGGTCAGGTTCAGCAACTGCTCGCGGCTGAGCACCCGTTGCGGATGGTCGAGGAACACCCGCAACAGGCGGTATTCGGCGCCGCTCAGCGCCACCAGTGTGCCTTCGCTGTCGAGCAGGTGGCGGGCGGTGGTGTCCAGGCGCCACTGGCCGAAGGCGAGCAGGCGGCTGCTTTCACTGATGGTCAGGTTCGGTGGCAGCATGCGGGTGCGGCGCAGCACGGCATTGATGCGCGCCAGCAGTTCGCGGGCGGAGAACGGCTTGGTCAGGTAGTCGTCGGCGCCCATTTCCAGGCCGATGATGCGGTCGGTCTCGTCGTTGCGTGCGGTCAACATCAGAACCGGCGTGTTGCGGTGCTTGCCGGCACGCAGTTCGCGGCACAGCAGCAGGCCGTCGTCGCCAGGCATCATGATGTCGAGGACGATCAGGTCGACGCTGTTGGCCTCGAGGAACGCGCGCATCTGCCGGCCGTCGGCGACGATGCTGGTGCGCAAACCACTCTTTTTCAGGTAATTGCCGACCAGCTCGCGGATCTCACGGTCGTCGTCGACGATCAGGATGTGATCGACATGTTCCATTTGCAGCGTTCCTTTTCAAAAGGGGGGGTGGGCGCAGTGTACCGAGCGCGTAGGGACTTGCCTGTGCGGGTTTGTATTGCAGTGTATCTGGGCTGGGTGGAGATACAGCAGGAAGCAGATCACAGGCCGGGGCGACACATGCGAGATACCTGGCGGGCGTGAAATGGCTCTCACCGGGGAACAGTGATCCCCATTCCTGAAATGTTGCAAGGAGAGATGCCATGAACTTCAAGACCATCGCCAGCGCCAGTGTGTTCGCCGTGCTCAGCTTCGCTGCCGTTGCCGCCAATGCCAGTTCCACGTCCATGAACGACGCCAGCGTCATGCAGTACCGCTACGGCGATCACCTGGATGTAAAGAAGGTGCTGTCGCTGAAAGACGACCAGCGCAATGCCTGCGGCCCGGTCAAGACGCGCATGGACTACCTCGACTCCCAAGGCCAGTATCAGAGCGTCGAGTACCGCAGCTACGCCACGAGCGGTTGCCATGACAACTGATCGCCGACGGCTGCTGAACGTGGCGAGCGTGGCCTTGGCGCTGGTTGGCCTGGGCCTCGCTGGAGGGCAATTGATGGCTCGCGACAGTTTCGGCAGCATGCCGTCGCTGGCCGGTGCCAGCCAGTGGCTCAACTCGCCACCCTTGGACGCCCCGGAGCTCAAGGGCAAGGTGGTGCTGGTGGACTTCTGGACCTGGGACTGCATCAATTGCCAGCGCAGCCTGCCGCACGTCAACGACTGGGCACGGCGCTATGCCGACCAGGGCCTGGTGGTGGTGGGCGTGCATACGCCGGAGTACGACTACGAGCATGATGTCAGCCAGTTGCGAAGCAAGGTGGCCAGCCTGGGTATCGCGTATCCGGTGGCGGTGGATAACGACTATCAGGTGTGGAATGCCTGGGGTAACCAGTTCTGGCCAGCGCATTACTTTGTCGACCGGCATGGGCAGGTGCGGCATGTGCACTTTGGTGAAGGTGATTATGCTGGGCAGGAGAATGTGATAAAGGCGTTGCTGGATGAGAAAGGGTAGGCTTGTGCCGGCCTCTTCGCGGGTAAACCCGCTCCCACAGGATCGCGCAAGCCTTGAAGGTCTGCGCAGTCCCTGTGGGAGCGGGTTTACCCGCGAAGAAGGCTCTGCGGTCTGTCAGGAGAAGCTGGCGAAATGCGCCTGCATCCGCTCGGCATCTGCCTGTTTGCCACTGAACAGCTCGAACGCCTTGACCGCCTGGAACACCGCCATGTTGCTGCCATCGAGCGTGCGGCAACCCAGCGCGCGAGCGGCTTTCAGCAGTTCGGTCTCCAACGGGAAATAGATGATTTCAGCCACCCACAGACGCGGGTGCAACAGCGCCACCGGGAGTGGCGTGCCTGGCAACTTGGCCATGCCCACTGGCGTGGTATTGACCAGGCCATCGGCTTCGGCCACTTCGACCGCTAGGTCCGTGCCAAGTACCGCGCGACCCGTGCCGAAATGGCCATTGAGGTTGTCCACCAAAGCCTGGGCGCGCGTTGCGTCCACTTCGAACAGTACCAGTTGCTCGACCCCTTCGCTCAGCAGCGCATGGGCCACCGCCGAACCGGCGCCACCGGCGCCCATCTGTACCACGCGCCGGCGCGAAACATCCGGCAAACCGCGCCGCAAACCTTCGGCGAAGCCCAGGCAGTCGGTGTTGTGGCCGACCCGCTTGCCATCCTTGAGCACAACGGTGTTCACCGCACCAATGCCACGTGCCTCGTCCGACAGCTCATCGAGCAGCGGCAGGATGGCCTGCTTGAACGGATAGGTGATGTTGAGCCCGGTAAAGCCGGTGTGCTGGGCCGCATCGAGCAGCTGTGCCAGGGCGCTGTCTTCCAGCTGGAGCTGGTCGGCGTCGATCAGGCGATAGAGATAACGCAGGTGCTGGGCGTCGCCTTCGTGTTCGTGCAGGGCAGGGGTGCGCGAAAGCTGGATGCCACGGCCGATCAGGCCGGCGAGGATGGCGGGCTGGCTCATGCGCGCGGCTCCTGGAACATCTCGGCAAAGTGGCTCAGGGCCATGCGGTAGCCATGGCTGCCCAGGCCGCAGATGACCCCCACGGCAATCGACGAGACGAACGACAGGTGGCGGAACGGCTCGCGCTTGTGCACGTTGGACAGGTGTACCTCGATGACCGGGAGTTCGCTGGCCACCAGGGCATCGCGAATCGCTACCGATGTGTGGGTCCAGGCGCCGGGGTTGATCACGATACCGGCACAGCGGCCGCGGGCGGCGTGGATCCAGTCGATCAGTTCGCCTTCATGGTTGGTCTGGCGAAATTCGATTTCCAGGCCGTGGGCGTGGGCAGTGTCGGCGCAACCCTGGGCCAGGTCGGCCAGGGTTTCATGGCCATACTGGGCGGGTTCGCGGGTTCCCAGCATGTTCAGGTTGGGGCCATTGAGCACGAGAATAAGGGGCTTCATGACGGGCATCGCTTTGTTGTTGTTGAATGCCGCTATGTTTGTACCGGGTGGTTAATTCCGTCAATCCGCTCAGGTGTCGCAGGGGGGCAAAGTGGGCGATTATCGAACTTGTCCGGCAGCGTGCCGGATTACGTAATTGTAATGCTGACGCCACCGCCTCGATAACCAGCCTTCTTTACAGTCCATCGCCAACGCTTGTCGACGAGGACTCTCGAAGTGCCCACCCCCCGCAAGATCGCCTTGCTCGGCCTGTTGCTGGCGGCTACCGCCAGCGCCCAGGCCGGGCCAGGCATGAGCCTGCCCGAGGCGTTGAGCGCCGCCTTTGCCAACAACCCTGAACTGGCCGCAGCCGGTCGCGAAATCGGCATTGCCGAGGGCGAGCGGCGCCAGGCCGGGTTGATCCCCAACCCTGAACTGGCCTGGGAAATGGAAGACACCCGCCGCGATACCAGCACCAGCACCGTCACGCTCAGCCAGCCACTGGAACTGGGCGGCAAGCGCGGTGCGCGCATTGCGGTGGCCGGCGCCGGCCAGGCCATTGCCCAGCTTGACCTCGAAAGGCAGCGCAATAGCCTGCGCGCCGATGTGATCCAGGCGTATCACGCCGCCTTGCGTGCGCAGACCGGCGTGGAACTGGCGCAGCAGTCGCAAGCGCTGACCGAGCGTGGCCTGCGGGTAGTCCAGGGCCGGGTCACGGCCGGCCAGTCGTCACCGGTGGAGGTCACCCGTGCCCAGGTTCAGCTGGCCCAGGCCCGGGCCGACGTAAGACGCGCCGAAACCCAGCGCACCGTGGCCTACCAGGCCCTGGCGCGGTTGACCGGCAGCTCGCTGGCGACCTTCGACACCTTGCCGACGGCCAGTCTATCGCCTGGCGCCGCACCTTCGGCCGAGGCCTTGCTCGGCCAGCTCGAACGGACCGCCGAATGGCGCCTGGCAGCTGCCCAGGTCGAGCGCGGCGAAGCGTCGCTGGGGTCGGCAAAGGCCCTGCGCGTGCCCAACCTCACCGTCAGTGTCGGCAGCCAGTACAGCCGTGAGGACCGTGAGCGGGTCAATGTGGTCGGGCTGTCGATGCCCTTGCCGTTGTTCGACCGTAACCAGGGCAACGTGCTCGCCGCGGCACGCCGCGCCGACCAGGCCCGTGACCTGCGCAACGCGGTCGAACTGCGCCTGCGCAGCGAAACCCGCAGCGCCGTTGATCAGTGGCGCACGGCGATGCAGGAGGTGCAGGCCTACGACCAGACCATCCTGCCGTCGGCGCAGCAGGCCGTGGACACCGCTACCCGTGGCTTCGAAATGGGCAAATTCGCTTTCCTCGACGTGCTCGACGCCCAGCGCACCTTGATCGACGCGCGCGGCCTGTACCTCGAGGCCTTGGCCACGGCAACCGATGCACGGGCACAGGTCGAACGGATCTACGGCGATCTGGACGGTTTGAGCAACATTTCGAGCAGCAGGAGCAACAATGACTAACCCCCGCAAATTCGCCCTCCTGGCCGCTGCCATTGCCATTCTCGGCATGGGTGGCTTGGCCTGGACCGGCAACCTTGGCCAGGCCAGCAAAGGCCAGACCAGTCCAGCAGAGCCCCGCCACGACGACCATGGCGAAGACAGCCACGGTCACGCTGATGAAGCGGTTGAAGCGCATCAGGAAAAGGAAGGCGCACTGCACCTGTCGACTGCCCAGATCGAGTCGGCCGGCATCCAGTTGACCACCGCCGGCCCACGCGAACTGGGTACCGCCATCAGCTTCCCCGGCGAGATCCGTTTCGATGAAGACCGCACGGCCCATGTGGTACCACGGGTGCCGGGCGTGGTCGAAGCGGTGCAGGCCGAGCTCGGCCAGTCGGTCAGGCGCGGCCAGGTGCTGGCGGTCATCGCCAGCCAGCAGATCTCCGACTTGCGCAGCGAGCAGCAGGCCGCACAGCGCCGCCTCGAACTGGCGCGCCTGACTTTCCAGCGCGAGCAGCAGCTGTGGCAGGAGCGCATCAGTGCCGAGCAGGATTACCTGCAGGCGCGCCAGGCCTTGCAAGAAGCCGAAATCGCCCTGGCCAATGCCCGGCATAAAGTGGCCGCCGTCGGCCCGGCCGGTGCCGGTAACCGCTACGAGTTGCGTGCCCCGTTCGATGCGGTGGTGGTGGAGAAGCACCTGACCGTAGGCGAAGTGGTCGACGAGACCAGCAACGCCTTCACCCTGTCCGACCTCAGCCGCGTGTGGGCGACCTTCGCTGTCGCACCCCGCGAACTGGCGAGGGTCACCACTGGGCGCAGCGTGACCGTCAGCGCGCCGGACCTCGGCGCCGAAACCGAAGGCACGGTCAACTACGTCGGCAGCCTGCTCGGCGAGCAGAACCGCGCCGCCACCGTGCGCGTCACCCTGGCCAACCCCAGCGGTGCCTGGCGCCCGGGGCTGTTGGTCAATATCGGGGTCAGTGTCGAACGCTTCAAGGCGGCCGTCGTCGTGCCCGAAAGCGCATTGCAGAGCTGGGAGCAGCAGACCGTGGTGTTCGCCCGCACCGACGAAGGTTTCGAGGCCCGCCCGGTGAACACCGGCCGCCGCGACGCCGGCCAGGTAGAGATCACCTCGGGCCTGGCCGCCGGGACCCAGGTGGCTGCTGCCGGCAGCTTCGTCCTCAAGTCCGAGCTCGGCAAAGCCTCTGCCGAGCACAGCCATTGACTGCGGGGATGCTTGCATGTTCGAACGCCTGATCCAATTCGCCATCGAGCAGCGCCTGGTAGTGATGCTCGCCGTGGTGCTGATGGCTGCCGTGGGAATCCACAGCTACCAGAAACTGCCGATCGATGCGGTGCCGGATATCACCAACGTCCAGGTGCAGGTCAACACTGCCGCGCCGGGCTATTCGCCGCTGGAGACCGAGCAGCGCATCACCTTCGCCATCGAGACCGCCATGGCAGGCCTGCCGGGCCTGAAACAGACCCGCTCGCTGTCGCGCTCGGGGTTGTCGCAGGTAACGGTGATCTTTGACGATGGCACCGATCTGTTCTTCGCCCGGCAACTGGTCAACGAGCGCCTGCAGGTCGCTCGCGAGCAGTTGCCCGAAGGCATCGAGGCCGGCATGGGGCCGATCTCCACGGGGCTGGGGGAAATCTTCCTGTGGACGGTGGAGGCCGAGCAGGGCGCACTCAAGGACGACGGTACGCCTTACACGGAGACTGACCTGCGGGTGATCCAGGACTGGATCATCAAGCCGCAGCTGCGCAACGTGCCCGGCGTCGCCGAGGTCAACAGCATCGGCGGCCACGCCAGGCAGTACCTGATCGCCCCCGACCCGAAGCGCCTGGCAGCCTACAAGCTCACCCTCAACGACCTGATCGCGGCGCTGGAGCGTAACAACGCCAACGTGGGCGCCGGCTACATCGAGCGCAACGGTGAGCAGCTGCTGATTCGTGCGCCGGGGCAGGTGGCCTCGGCCGAAGACATCGCCAACATCGTCATTTCCACTGTCGATGGCACGCCCATCCGCGTCAGCCATGTTGCCCAGGTTGGCTTGGGCAAAGAGCTGCGCGCTGGCGCGGCTACCGAAAACGGCCGCGAGGTGGTGCTGGGCACGGTGTTCATGCTGATCGGCGAAAACAGCCGCACTGTGTCCCAGGCGGTGGCGGCCAAACTCGCCGAGATCAATCGCAACCTGCCCAAGGGTGTGGTCGCGGTCACGGTCTATGACCGCACCCACCTGGTCGAAAAGGCCATCGCCACGGTGAAGAAGAACCTGGTCGAAGGCGCGATCCTGGTGATTGCCGTGCTGTTCCTGTTCCTGGGCAACATCCGCGCTGCGCTGATCACTGCCATGATCATCCCGCTGTCGATGCTGTTCACCTTCACCGGCATGTTCAGCAACAAGGTCAGTGCCAACCTGATGAGCCTTGGCGCCCTGGACTTCGGCATCATCGTTGATGGCGCGGTGGTGATCGTCGAAAACGCCATCCGCCGCCTGGCCCATGCGCAGCAGCGCCATGGCCGCATGCTGACCCGTGCCGAACGCTTCCACGAGGTGTTCGCCGCCGCCCGTGAGGCGCGCCGGCCGCTGATCTACGGGCAGTTGATCATCATGGTGGTGTACCTGCCGATCTTTGCCCTGACCGGGGTCGAGGGCAAGATGTTCCACCCGATGGCCTTCACCGTGGTGATGGCACTGCTGGGTGCCATGATCCTTTCGGTGACCTTCGTGCCGGCCGCTATCGCGCTGTTCGTCACCGGCAAGGTCAAGGAGGAAGAGGGCGTGCTCATGCGCACCGCCCGCCTGCGCTACGCACCGGTGCTCAACTGGGTGCTGGGCCGGCGCAAGCTGGCGTTCACCACAGCCGCCGGGCTGGTGCTGCTGTCCGGGGTCATGGCCAGCCGCCTGGGCAGCGAGTTCATCCCCAGCCTCAGCGAAGGTGATTTTGCCTTGCAGGCGCTGCGTGTTCCAGGCACCAGCCTGTCGCAGTCGGTGGACATGCAGCAGCGCCTGGAGCAGGCCATCATCGCCCAGGTGCCGGAAGTGCAGCGGGTGTTTGCCCGCACTGGCACCGCCGAGATCGCCTCCGACCCGATGCCGCCGAACATCTCCGATGCCTACGTGATGCTGCGCCCGCGCGAGCAGTGGGCGGACCCCGGCAAGCCCCGCACGGAACTGATTGCCGAGGTGCAGCGCGCTGCTGCCAGCGTGCCGGGCAGCAACTACGAGCTGTCGCAGCCGATCCAGTTGCGCTTCAACGAGCTGATCTCCGGCGTGCGCAGCGATGTGGCGGTGAAGGTGTTCGGGGATGACATGGAAGTGCTCAACCGTACCGCCGCGCAGATCGCCAGCAGCCTGCAACAGGTACCCGGCGCCGCGGAGGTGAAGGTCGAGCAGACCACCGGCCTGCCGGTGCTGACCATTGATATCGATCGCGACAAGGCTGCGCGCCATGGTCTGAATGTGGGCGACGTGCAGGACGCCATCGCCATCGCCGTCGGCGGGCGCACGGCGGGCACGGTGTACCAAGGCGATCGCCGCTTCGACATGGTGGTACGCCTGCCCGAAACCCTGCGGACCGATGTCGATGGCCTGGGCAGCCTGCTGATTCCGGTCCCCGCCAGCGCGGCGGCCGGCGCGGCACGGATCGGCTTCATCCCGCTTTCGCAGGTGGCCACGTTGAACCTGCAGTTGGGGCCGAATCAGGTCAGCCGCGAGGATGGCAAGCGCGTGGTGGTGGTCAGCGCCAACGTGCGCGGGCGCGACCTGGGTTCGTTTGTCGAGCAGGCCGAGCAGACGTTGCTTGCGCAGGTACAGATCCCGCCGGGTTACTGGACCCGCTGGGGCGGCCAGTTCGAGCAGCTGCAGTCGGCGGCCGAGCGCTTGCGGGTGGTGGTGCCGGTAGCGCTGTTGCTGGTGATGGCTTTGCTGCTGATGATGTTCAACAACCTCAAGGACGGCCTGCTGGTGTTCACCGGGATTCCGTTTGCCTTGACCGGCGGGGTGCTGGCGCTGTGGCTTCGCGAGATTCCGCTGTCGATTTCTGCCGGGGTGGGTTTCATTGCCTTGTCGGGTGTGGCGGTGCTCAATGGCCTGGTAATGATTGCCTTCATCCGCAACCTGCGCGAGCAAGGGCGTGGTGTGCGTGCGGCGGTCGAGGAGGGGGCGTTGACGCGCTTGCGGCCGGTGCTGATGACCGCGCTGGTGGCGTCGTTGGGGTTCATTCCGATGGCGTTGGCAACCGGGACCGGGGCCGAGGTGCAGCGGCCGCTGGCGACGGTGGTGATTGGCGGGATTCTGTCGTCGACGGCGCTGACCTTGCTGGTGTTGCCAGCGCTCTATCAGTGGGCATACAGGCGCGAAGAGGATTGAGATCGCCGGGGCCGCTCTGCGGCCCTTTCGCGACACAAGGCCGCTCCCACAAGGATCGCGCAGTCCCTGTGGGAGCGGCCTTGTGTCGCGAAAGGGCTGCAAAGCAGCCCCAAGGGCCTCAGCTCGAAGCGCGGACTGCAGGGCTCACATCAACCCCAGCTTCATCATGCAACGATATCCTCGATGTCTCCGGCAACGCCAACCCGCCCACCAAGGCCACCAGCGCAATCACCACCAGGTAGAACGCCGGCGCCAGGCTGCTGCCGGTCTGCCCGATCAACCAGGTCGCCACCAGCGGTGCAGTCCCACCAAACAGCGTATACGCCACGTTGTAGGTAATCGCCGAAGCGGTATAGCGGGTCCGCGTAGGGAAACTCTCCGACAGCAATGCCGCCGTCACCACGCCACTGCACAGCGCCCCCACCGCCAGCAGGATCCCCCCCAGCAGCGCCCCCGACATCGACCCGGAGCTGGCCAGCCAGTAAGCGGGGAACACGCAGACCATCACCCACAGGCAGGTGAAGCCAATGGTCTTGCGCCGCCCGACCCGGTCCGAGAAGGCCCCGGCCAGCGGGCAACCGACGGCAGCGAACAGCAGCGCCACGGTGGTCACCAGCAGCGACTGGGCGCGGGTCAGGTTGCCGACCAGTTGCAGGTAGGTGGCGAAGTAGGTGGTGAACATGTAGAACGACAGCGCCGTCAGCGAAATGAACATGCCCAGGTTGCGGATCGCGCGGCCGTGCTTGCGCAGGGTCTCCTTGAGCGGCGAATGTTCATGTTCCTTGCCTTGGGCGATAGCCTCACGAAACGCCGGGGTTTCCTCCATGCGCCAGCGCAGGTACAAGCCCACCAGTCCCAGCGGCGCGGCCACCAGGAACGGGATGCGCCAGCCCCAGGCGGCCATGGTTTCGGCCGACAGGCTGGCTTCCAGACCATAGGCTATGACCGCCGCGCAGGCAAAGGCCGAGAAGGTCGACACAGGTACGAAGCTGCCGTAGAACGCACGCCTGTTGCGTGGCGCATGTTCCATCAGGTAGGCGCAGGCGCCGGCATATTCGCCGCCGGCCGAGAAGCCTTGCAGGCAGCGCGCCAGGGTCAGCAGTGCCGGCGCGGCAAGGCCGATGCTGGCATAGGTCGGCAGCAGGCCGATCAAGGTGGTGGAGCCAGCCATCAGCAGGATGGTCAGCGACAGGATACGCTTGCGCCCCAGGCGGTCGCCCAGTGCACCGAACACGATACCGCCGAGCGGGCGCAAGGCGAAGGCCACGGCGAAAACGGCAAAGGTCTTGAGCAGGGCGACGCTGGCATCTTCGCTGGCGAAGAACTGCCCGGCAATCAGCGTGGCGAGGAAGCCATAGACGGCGAAGTCGAACCACTCGACGAAGTTGCCGATGGCCGAAGCGGCGATGACCCTGCGCAGGGTGGCGGGGGATACCTCATGCGATGCAGACATACGGAAGCTCTCCGGTTTCCATAGGCAGCCTGGATGAATGTGGCGCGCTCAGGCGCGCCATCGTTGTTATCAAGGGCCAGTAGACCGGGTCAGCGGGGGCGGGTGCATCGTTCAGGGCGACATCGGGATGCCTGTTACGACCGCAACGGGCCGACGCTACACCGTAAACACCACGCCGGTGCGCGAGGCCGCGTTGCGGATGTGCTCCTGCATCGCCTTCTGCGCGGCCGCCTGCGAGCGGCGGCTCAGGGCGCGGAGAATCTTGCGGTGCTCCTGCCAGGTTTCCAGGGCGCGTTCCGGGCGAATGAAGGGCAGCTTCTGGCTCTCGAGGAAGATCTCCTGGCTCGCCGTGATCACCTGCAGCATCGCCTGGTTGCCGCAGGCTTGCAGCAACCGCTGGTGGAACGCGAAGTCCAGCCGGGCCGCGGCTTCGAAGCGGCCCGCGCGCAACTCCTGGTGCATCGCCTCGACATTTTCCTCCAGGCGATCGATGTCATCTGCGGTCAGGGCCAGTGCCGCCTGCCCGGCGGCGAAGCCTTCCAGGGCGTAACGCAACTGGAAGGTGTCACTGGCGGACACCTGCTCGGCATAAGGCCAGGCAAACGTCGAGGCTGCAGGCACCGGCGCTTGCACGAACACACCCTTGCCCGGTTGCACGCTGACCAGGCCCAGGGCACTGAGCGACGACAGCGCTTCACGCAGCGATGCCCGGCTCACCCCCAGCTGCTCGGCAAGGTCACGTTGCGAGGGCAAGGCATCGCCGGGTTGATAGGTGCCTTCGTCGATCAGCTTGCGAATGCCTTGCAGGGCCTGTTCGGGGACGGCGCGGGGGAGGGTATCGAGCATGCTGTTCAGACCGGTCGGAGGGCGATGACTTTGGCTTTTTACGGCGATTGCCTTGCGCTGGCAAGTGCTGCTCCGCCCTGGCGCAGCGTAGTGCCCGGCTGCACGAAAGCGGGGCGTGCCCTCGGCGACGCGGGCGGCCGACGGGCAACTGTTCAGACCAGTAAGACCGTTCAGTGCGCGCTTTCCACCGCTTCGTGATGTGCCCGGGCGCACTCTGGCATGGCCCGTGCACTGCCCTGGCGGCAGTCCACTTCCTGAATGCTTGCGAGGCCATCCGATGAAGATATTCCGCCCCCTGTTCCTGGCCACTCTGTTCTGCGGCGGCGCCCTGGCATTGCCAGGCGCGCAGGCCGATGCGCTGGCCGACATCAGCGCCCGTGGCGTGCTCAAAGTGGCGGTGCCGCAAGACTTCCCGCCTTTCGGTTCGGTCGGCCCCGACCTCAAGCCTCGAGGCCTGGACATCGACACCGCCCAGCTGCTGGCCGACAAGCTTGGCGTAAAGCTGGCGCTGACGCCGGTCAATAGCACCAACCGCATTCCGTTTCTCACCACCGGCAAGGTCGACCTGGTGATCTCCAGCCTGGGCAAGAACCCCGAGCGTGCCGCCGTCATCGATTTCTCCCGCCCCTACGCACCGTTCTACCTGGCCGTGTTCGGCCCGGCCGAC